>CAYRCD010000005.1:0-79397 GCA_964422735.1 uncultured Dehalococcoidia bacterium
AGGCGGTAATCGTCCTCGCTGGTCTCGAGTCCGGCCGCGATCAGGCGGCGGATGCCGGGGCCGTAGTCGTCCGCGTGGGCGGCGAACTGCTCGCGGTGATAGCGCGCGGCCTCGAACCTGAGGATCACGTTCGAGATCGCGAGTATTTCCGCGGCCGTCGCCGGCATCTCGACGTCCTCGATGCGAACGCCGTCTTGCCCGCCCTGGCCGGCGGCGGCGAGCAGGCTTGCGACGGCGTCGAGGTGCGCCCTGACCTCTTCGCCCGCGCGTTCGGCGTAGAACGCGCGGGGCAGGCCCAGCGTCACCGGCTCACGCGCAGGCTGCGGCAGGAAGCCGGCCACGGGCTCGCCCGACGACCGCGGGTCGGCGGCGTCATGGCCGGCGACGGCTTCGAGGACGGCCGCGGCGTCGGCCACCGAGCGGGCGAAAATGCCGACGTGGTCCAGGCTCCAGGCCAGGGGCAGGACCCCGCCCGTGCTTATGCGGCCGTGCGTCGGCTTCAAGCCGACGACGCCGCAGTACGCCGCCGGCCTCAGGACCGAGCCGACCGTCTGCGAGCCCAGCGCCACCGGCGCCATGCCGGCCGCCACGGCCGCCGCCGAGCCGCTCGACGACCCGCCCGGCGTGTGCTCCAGGTTCCAGGGGTTGCGGGTGGGCGCGGGGTCGGCGTAGGCGAACTGGGTGGTGTGCGTCTTGCCGAGGATGATCGCGCCGGCCGCACGCAGTCGCGCCACCGCGGTCGCGTCCTCCGCCGGCACTCGATGCGCGAACGCGGCCGCCCCGGCGCGCGTCGGCATGCCCGCCACGTCGAAGATGTCCTTGATCCCCACGGGGACGCCGAACAGGGCGCCGGCGACGCCGCCGTGCTTCATCGCCTCGTAGCTCACCCGCGCCTCCAGCGACGCCCCGGCGCGGTCGACGTGGACCCAGGCCTGGATGCCGCCGTCCAGCGCGTCGATGCGCCCGATCGCGTCCCGCACCAGGTCCACGGGCGAAAGCACGCCGCCGCGTATGCGCGCGACGGCCTCCGTGGCGGTGAGCATGGCGGTTGGCGGTGAGGCCATCGTGGCCCCAGCATCGCCGCCGCCCCGCCGAGTGTCAACGGTGTGACGGGCGGGAGCGGAGAGCGGCGAGGCAGGGGCCTTCCAGACCGGGGCGGGAGGAGGGATGAGGGTGGGCGAAGGGCTTTGTCTTTGCGAGCCTGCCGGCAGGCGGCGAAGCAATCTCGGGACGGACGTTCCAAGTAGGGAGCTGGCCGCGGTGCAACATGAAGCGCGCGCCCGAGGTTGCCGCGGCCGCTTCGGGCATTATCTCTTTCATGCGGAGCGGAGGTGATAGACTCTCATGCTGGCATCGGCGGGGAACATTCCTGGCTGGTATAGAGTCTACCGACGTCCATGCGGGCTCGGACACGGCCGGTTGTATACCTTCCGAGTCGGACAATCTGCGTGGGGAAGTACCTCTACCCCTACGACCCCCGATGCCTGACCCAGCAGGAGAAAGGCCGGCGCTTTCGCGCCCTGCACGAACGTCCCGGCGTCTTCATCATCCCCAACCCCTGGGACGGCGCTTCGGCCCGCATCCTCGCCGGGCTCGGCGGCGACGAGCCCGCCACGGTCGCAGAGACCGTCCGCCTCGCCGCGGCAGCCGGTCTCGTCGGCTGTCTGATCGAAGACGCCACCGGCGACCGGGCGAGACCGCTGTTCGAGACGGCGTTCGCGACCGAGCGGGTGGCGGCGGCCGTGGCGGCCGCTCGCGCCCTGGACTTCCCCTTCGCCCTCACCGGCCGCGCCCAGAATTTCGTTCGCGGCAACCCGGACCTGGAGGACACCATTCGCCGCCTCCAGGCCTTCGAGGCCGCCGGCGCCGACGTCCTCATGGCGCCGGGCCTGCCCGACCTCGACGCGGTACGCGCGGTCTGCCAATCAGTCTCGAAGCCATTCAACTTCATGGCCGGCATCCCCGGCCGGTCTTTCAGCGTCGCCGGCCTCGCCGCCGCCGGGGTCAAGCGCATCAGCCTGGCGTCCTCGCTCTATCGCGCCGCCATCGCCAGCCTGCTCGCCGCCGCCCGCGAGGTCCGGGACAGCGGCACCTTCGCCTACATCGACGCCTCCGTGCCCTCCGCGGAGCTCAACGCCTTTCTCGAGACCTGAGCGGGAGCGTCCACCTGAACGCATACAACACCTTGACTAATTTGCCAAAGGCCGTGTTAAATAGCGCAACCCCCGCCTGTCACCGCATCAATAAGAGGGAGAACAATGAAACCATCGAAGCTTCTGGTCGGCGCGGCGGGCCTTTCCATCGCGGCCTCCGCGCTCCTGATGGGCGTAGGTTCGGCCTCGGCTGACATCTGCATTACGCCATGCGATGGCGGGATACCGTTGCCTGTCTCGAAGCTCGACGGGCTTCTCGCCGACGGAAAGGCTGACGTGTCCGACATCGTAATCGTGAAGGTGATGGACAAAGTTTCGAACATCCTCCAATAGACCTCGCTTCAACGGGAGCCTTGCTTAGCAACCGGGCGCTGCGCCGGCTCCGTCAGATACTTAGTGAGGCAGATTATTCCGCTGCCATCACTGACCAGGGCGACGCTGACGTGTGCCTGCGGCGGTCCGATCCTGCGTCGCCCCTGCGGACCCTGCTCGGGCTGTTTCACGCAGGCCACAGCGTTTCGGTACCCGAAGCCCTGCGGCTCTTCGAGTCGGTCCTGCTCAATGAGCTGATTGCCGCCGGCATTCTGAAGCTCGAAGGCGACTCCGTCGTCTCCGCCTATCGGATTGCCGCTTCTGATGGCCTCCTTTTCGTTCACGATCCCTACCCTCCCCAGCAACGCGATCACATCACAGGGGTTAACCAGGCGGCCCGAACTTTAGCGACCCTGACCGTGCGCCGCCCGGTCCGAACCGCTCTAGACATTTGTACGGGATGCGGATATCAGGCGCTGCTTCTATCCCGACATGTTGAAAAGGTCATAGCCACGGACATCCTCCCCCGCGCTTTGTGGCTTACCAATCTGAACGCCCAGATAAATGGGATCTCGAATATCGAATGCCGCGAAGGGAACTTCTTCGAGCCGGTAAGAGACGAACGCTTCGACCTCGTGGTCTGCAATCCCCCGTTCATCATTTCGCCGGATACCGATTACGTGTTCCGCGACGGCGGCCTCAGCGGCGATGCGGTTTCTGAAGTAGTCCTCAAATCTGCGACCGAACACCTCAACGAAGGCGGCTTTGCGACTGTTCTTGCCAACTGGGGTTTGATGGCAGGCCAGGAGTGGGATGAACCAGGCAAGAAGTGGCTGGCTGCCAAGGGCTGTGACCCGGTGTTCATTCGCTGGGCCAGCTCAGATCCCCTTTCCTACGCCGCGATCTGGAATGCGCATCTCCGCCAGCTCAATTCCCAGGACTATGCCGCGGCGCTCGACCGTTGGGTCGAGTACATTTCAAGTCTCCACTTCGAAACGATTGCCCATGTCGGCGTAATCCTGCGTCGACGTTCCGGGTCGACCTGGACTCTCAGCTTCGAAGGCATTGGTGTGCCCTCCGGTGATGCAACCGATCAGATTGCCCGGATCTTCAGCGCCCAGGATTTCCTTGCCGAGCATCACGGAGATCTTCCCGATCAGCATTTCGCGCTGGCCGATGGTCACCGGCTCGACCAGAGTATGACCTTCAAGAACGGTGCCTACGAAATTGCGACTGCTTCGATGAGTCTCCCGTCCGGCGTCGGTCTTCAGGGAGAAGTCCCCGCAAACCTCATTCCCTTGCTCTTTAGCCTCGCTACCGGAACCGTGGGAGACCTGGTCACTTCCCTTGCGAAGGAATTGGATACTGACCCGGAAGAACTGCGCCGAAATGCCTTAACAATGGTGCGCAGCCTTTTCGAGCGCGGCCTACTGGAACGCCTGGACCCCGGGGCCATCATCACTCCGGCAAAGGATTGAGCGACGGAGACGAATGGCATTGCACCGAGGCTTTCAATGAAGCGAATCGTATTCGTAATGATCGTGGGACGCTCGGCGACGCCATGGCCGAGACCCGCCGTCAGCTCTTGGGCTTGGCCTCGTCGGAGACGCCCTTCCAGCCCTCGCCCTCGCGCTGGCCGCGGGCGAGGATGGCCTGCTCGGCCGTTCGGTAATCGGCGTAGGGCTGGTCACGCACGGTGAGGTACTCGCGCAGGGGGACCCGGCGCATGAGCTCGCTCATCTCCTTGATGCGGTCGACGGAGCCGTACTCCTCCTGCATGAGGGCGCAGATCTCGAGGGCCTGGCGGATGCCCATGAGCTCGTAGGCCTTCTGGAAGCTGCGCTTGCGCAGGGTCTGCATCTGCCACGGGATGAGGGCCACGCGCCTGGCGAAGGTCTCGGTGAACTCGTCGATGTCCTCCTGGGCGATGCAGTAGTTGACCATGCCGTATTCGAGCGCGTCCTTGCCGGAGATGCTGTCGCCGGTGTAGACCAGCTCGGCGGCCTTGCGTTTGGGCAGGAGCCAGGGGAACCACATGAGGTCGGGCGCGGCCATGGCCCGCATCGGCGGATAGCCGAACTGACAGTCGGGCGTGGTGACGACGAGGTCGCAGGCGAAGCAGAGCTCCGAGGCGCCGGCGAGGACGTAGCCGTGGGTCTGGGCGATGACGATTTTGGATAGCTCCCATATCTGCCAGTACTGGTTGATCAGGTAGCGGGCCCAGTGGCCGCTGCCGACGTACTGGGAGCCGAAGTCGGGTTCCTGGACGCCGGCGTTGCCGCCGCCCAGGTCGTAGCCTGCGCTGAAGCAGCGGCCGGCGCCCTTGAGGACGATGACGTTGATGTCGTTGTCACGCTCGGCGACCTTGAGGGCGTGGAACAGTTCGGCCCGGAGCTGATGGCTGAGGGCGTTCATCTTTTCGGGCCGGTTCATGGTGATCCTGGCAACGTGGCTCTCGTGGTCGGGCTCGTAGATCAGCACATCGTAGTCGCGGGGCTCCTGATACCAGGCGTCGCCGTGAATCTCGAAGGCTGGGGCATCATCCGTTGGCATCGATTGAGTCCTTTCTGTAGTCATGTGACGTCGGAGCTAAAGGGCCGCGGGGACGTGGGCGGCGCGATTATAGCTCTTCGGGCGATCGCCGCGGACCGCTGTCCGGTGGAACGCCGGCACCCGGCCACCCCGTGCCATCCACCTCTACAAGCTCGGCGCGCTCGCGCGCTAGGATCAGACGGGAGCGACCACCAGTCGCGCCGTCCACCGCCGCCGGCCACTGAAAACAGCCCATTCCCGGAGGTTAGGCCGCGACTTCTCGACCGCACCGGCCCCGAATCGCGGATAACCACGTTCATAGCGAGTGGTCGTGGGACGCGCCGCGGCGGGCGGCCTCGGCTAGTGTTACCCGCTGGTTTGGTGACGCGCTGGCCTGGTCCTTCGAGGCAGGGCCTTCATACAAATTCGATTCTCTTCGACAACGGAGAACCTGCCGGCCCAGTCTGAACGTGAGCGCAACGCCGCGGGGATGAGGAGAATCGCCTGTGAGGGATTCGCCATTTCGATCCGAAAGAGGATGACGCCGCTCGACGCTGGCAGTCTCGCTCTAAAGGCAAGCTCGCCGAAGTCCTTGTCGAAGGTCAGCAGTATGCGGTCCCTCGGCCTGCGCTGGAGCAAGAACGGCCTCGTCTGGACTTGCCGGCGCGTCCGTTCTTATGCAGGAAACATCGTGCCCTTCTGCCCGCGGTGCGTCGATTGCCTCGCCGGGCATGTTCTCATCGGCCAGGAGGCGCAAGGGCACTCTTATGCCTGCAGTGGATAGACCTTCTCGGCGTGAAGGACGGCGCTCGCGTAGCGCAAGCAGGCTTGAACATCCTCGTGCGTGAGACCCGGATAGTTTCGCAGGAGGTCATCTACGGACCATCCTTGTGCCAGCAGCTCCACGATGAACTCGACGGCGAGCCGCGTTCCCCTCACCACCGGCTTGCCGACCAGTATCTTGGGGTCAACGATGATGCGGTCTTTCCAGTCCACCTTTTCAACTCCCACTCGACTACGAGGGAGACTCAGTCAGCCTTCTCGAACTCCTGCTTCGATCATAGGCGACCGCGCCATCCGCCTCCAGCGCCGCCCCGGCCGGTCATCTGAGCGCGCCAAGCATCCCAGAGGGCCCGCCAAGCGCCCAATTAATCTGGATGGAGCCCGTCGGCTCGTTTTGATCGATCAAAAACGATCAAAAATAGACAAAAATAGACCGACGGACTTGATCGCCTTGGCCGCCACCGACCGCGCCGCCGATAACTCGAATCGAGGGTCACTCGTGCCATTACCGCGGGCCAAGGAAGGATCAACCGAGGTCAGAAAGTGGTGAAGGATGGCAGATCAGGAGGTAGGTTCACTCCGGCACAGCTCTCACCTGTGCCGGTCAAGGCGCGCGCGTGCCCGCTGCCCTACGGCTTAACGTGGGATGAGCTGCGCGTGTGCCTGCCTGGTTTCACGGCTGCGGCGGGCGCTCGCGCCTGGGTCTCGCACGCGATACAGGGGGTGCACGGAGAGCGGAATTCTTGCATTCTCACGCTTCGTTACCTGAGCGTTGACGGGTCGCCGCGTACGCAGACCCTCTTCTTCAAGCAGGTCGCCGATCCGACTGAGGCCGCGAAGGTCCGGTTCCTGTCCTCACGCGGAGTACCCACGCCGCGTCTGCTACAAGCGGTCTCGCGCGGCCACCGAGAGGTCCTGGTGTTCGAGTTCTTACCAACGATCGGGATCGAGCCTGGCGAAGCGGACGAGCTAGTCATGTTGATCGCGCGGTTGAACGCGGTCGAGCGCCCTCCCCTTGATCTGTTCCAGCCCGGGCCGGGCGTGCCGGCTGCGCAGTTCGATGCGCGAGTTGAGGCCGCTCTTGCCCTGCTGGCGAATGATCCCGCGGTGCCGGCGGCGGTCGAGAGCCGGAGCTGGTTCCAGACGTACAAGCGTGTCGAAGAGGCTGTGGCGGAGATGCCGGTGACCCTTAACCACGGCGAACTGTATTTCCAGCAGGTCGGATGGTCCGCGGCGGACAGTGGGCGCAGGCTGGTGATGTTCGACATGGAGACCGTTGCCCTGCTCCCTCGATTCACCGACATCGCGGGCGTGCTGAATGGGTTGTCGGCTCAGACCGGGCGTGAGGAGCGCGAACTGTTCGCCGTGTATCTCCATGCTCTGCGCAGGCACACCGGAATCATGCTGGACGAATTCCAGGCCCGGACAGATATGCGGCTGGTACGGATTATGAGGTCCTTTCAATCACTGCCCTGGCTTACCGAGCTGGCCGGCCACCCGGACGTGGACAGCACACCGGCGAGTGCGGCTCGCACCATTCACGACGACTTCAAGGCCCTCGACCTCGCGGGCTAGGAGCCCTTTTGGCAAGCAGGATCCCGATCTGGCGAGTACCGGCACCAGCTCAGCTGTCCGTTCAAAGGACGTAGCCAGCGATCATGTGCCCGAGCCGGAGGATGTCAGAGCTCAACACCTTTCTGGAGCCCTGAGCAGCCGCGGTCCACGCGCGACGAGCGTCGCGAGACTCGAGTCCCATAGGGCTGCGAGTCCGATAGACCCGCCTCATCGAAGGGCCCGGCGTGGGCGACGCCGAGGCCGATGGGGCCCGCGTCCCGCCGTGCATCCTGGCCCAACCACCCCTGCCACCGACCCCTCAGAGCACGGCGCGCGCGCGCTAGGATCAGACGGGAGCGGCCGGCCGTCCCGCCGTCCAGGCGCCGCCCGCCACCGAAAACATAAAAATACCAAACGAACTCCGTCCGCCGCCTTCTCCAGACCCTCCGGCCCGCCTCACCGCCGCGCTCTCGCAGAGGAAGACGGCATTGTGGCACATTGGCGGCAGCCCAAACCCGGAGGGTAGACCGCGACCTCTCGACCCGACCGGCCCCGAATTGCGGATAACCACGTTCACAGCGAGTGGTCCTGGGACGCGCCCGGCGGCGCCATGGCCGAGACCTGCCGCAAAGCCCTGGACCTGGGCCTGACCTCGATCGCCTTCACCGAACACGCCGACTGGGTCCGCGGACCGGGCGCCGTCGTCGACCTCCAGGCCTACGTCGCCTGCGTCGACCGCTGCCGCGCCCTGTTCCCGGACCTGCGAATTCTCAGCGGCGTCGAGATGGGTGAGCCGCACCACCACTCCGAAGCGGCGCGCGAGCTTCTGGCCGGCGCCTCCTTCGACCGCACGCTCGCCAGCGTCCACTGCATTCGCTGGCAGGACCGAACGGTCGACGCCAGCGAGCCCGGCTTTCTCCAGGCCGAGGTCGTCGACGCGATGTTCGCCGCCTACCTCGCCGATACGCTGGCGATGGTCGAGAGCGACGCGGCCTTCGAGGTGCTCGCTCACCTCGACTATCCCAAGCGCTACTGGCCCGCGGGCGCGCGCTACGACGAGCGGCGCTTCGAGGAAGGGTTCCGCGCCGTGCTGCGCGCGGCGGCCGGGCGCGGAGTCGCGCTCGAGGTCAATACGACGCGCGGCGGCGATCCGGCCCGCTTCCTCTGCCCCGGGCAACTGGTGCTCGGCTGGTGGCGGGAAGAGGGCGGCCGCGCCGTCGCCTTCGGCAGCGACGCCCACAGCCCCGAGCACGTCGCCGCCGGCTTCGAGCTCGCCGCCCAGGTCGTGGAAGCCGCCGGCTTCAGACCGGCGGCGGATCCTGATGGGTTCTGGACGCGCTGAACGGGCAGGCGGCCCTCGTCAGGGCGCGCGCGTATGGCCCCTCGCAGGGCCGACGCACCGCCAGGCCGGTCGCGCTCTGCTCAGGCCGGCGGGCGATAGGCGGCGCCGCCGGCTTTGCGCATGGCCTCGATGCCTTCCTGGGTGGTCATGAGCGGCGTCGTCTTCAGGCTCTTGATCGCGCCACCGGCGGCGACAGCAATGGCGAAGGCCGCGGAGCTGACGTTGTCCGGGAATTCGGTGATCGCGATAGTGTCGTAATCGCCGAAGGAGAGGGCGCCCCAGTGGAGGGTGCCACCCAGCCCTTCGATCGCGGGTTTTACCGCTTCGAGGCGGTCCTGGGGGGATTTCACCATGTGCGACCACGCCTCAGGCGTGTACGCGACCTGCACCAGATAGAAGGGCATCTCCGACCTCCTGTGTTAGTCACCGGCGGGATCAAGTCGGCGGGGGATCTTGGTGCGCGTCCAGCATGGCTCTCGGTAGAGGGGCTGTCAACGCGATGGGGATGGCTGTTTCGCCTACGGCCCCAGCCCTCGCGCGGTCGCCGCGGCAACGGCTCAGTCGGGCGTGCACCGTTCGATCCAGGAGGCAGGGTCTCGCCACTTTTCGCCCTTCTCCCACGGTGGTGCGGGCGCGATCGTGCCCCGGAGCCGCACGTGCGACGAACCCCAGCGGCCGCAGAGCCCCATCCACCAGAAGTCGGGCGTCTGGCCGGATTCGCCGGCAGGGAACATCCGCACCTCGGGCTGAAGGAGCACGCCGCGGCGTAACGCCGGCTCGGACGCATCGTCCGGATGCGCCGGAGTGTGGTCGCGCAGGGCGCGGATCTTGCCGAAGAGGTCGAGGGCGGCGCTGAGGGCGGCGTCGGCCAAAGGCGGCAGGTTCTTCGGATAGGACAACGAGTTGGTTCGGTGACCGTCCGCGAGGTGTTCGAAATATGCGGCATGGGAGCCGCGGGCGACGTAGACCAGCGGCCGGTCGCCGTCTTTCAGGACGCGGTCCCACTCGCGGCGAAAACCGCCCTCATGCCCGGAATAACCGGCCCCCACCGGCACTCCGTCGCTGTCGAGTTCGATCGCCACCGACTCCCAGTCGCCCTCGTGGTCGTTCACGGCATCGTTGTATGCGTAGAGATACCAGTAGTGGAGGGCCGGTTTGGGACCATCGACATAGCGACCGTAGACGACCGGAGCCGCCGCGTCCCCGGCGCTCTTCCTGACTTCTCCGTAAGCCCTCCATGCCTGGCCTCCCTCCTGCGACCTGATCGCCTTCAGGTCAAGCTCCCATTGCAGCGTCTCCGCCCTGTCCGCGCCCAGCGCCTTCTTCTTCAGCCGCTCGATCCCGATGAGTCTTGGTCCGGGCGTCCAGAACGCCAGGTCTTCCAGCCAGGGTTTCGGCCGCGGCCGCCAGGTAACCAGGGAAAGAAAGAATTCGGCCGGGCAGGGGTGGTAGTCGCCCCGACCCTCGCCGCTTTCGAAGAGCGAGCCCGGCCGCTGACGCGAGAGGTCGTCGGGAAAAATCACCAGAACCGGGTTGTGCTTCTCCAGTAACGCGAGTGGGTCCATACGTCATTCGCTGCTCGGGCGGCCGCCGGCCACGCGCCGGACCGCGACCGACCACGGGGTATCGCGGTGCGAGACTAGGCCTTGTTCCGGACACTCGTCAACCCGGCCTGCTAGAATCGCCGCGGAGGGCTTCCAATGGCTGGTATCGTCGCGTTCACTCCCGAGCTCCAGCGCCTCGTCGATCTCGACGCACCGGTGGAGAAGATCGCCTCCGGGTGCGTCTTCACCGAGGGGCCGGTCTGGAACAGCCGCGAGGGGTCGCTGACCTTCAGCGATATCCCCGGCCAGACCCTCTACCGCTGGACAGAGGGCGGCGGGCAGACCGTCCTCCGCAGCCCCAGCGGGGGGGCGAACGGCAACACGCTCGACCGGCAGGGTCGCCTCGTGACCTGCGAGCACGCCAACCGCCGCGTCTCCAGGACCGCAGCGGACGGGAGCGTGGAGACGATCGCCAGCCACTTCGATGGCAAGCGACTCAACAGCCCCAACGACGTAATCCCCTGCGCGAACGGTGACCTGATCTTCACCGACCCCCCCTACGGCTTGCGGCAACCGGACGGCTCCTTCGCACCCCAGGAGGTACTCTTCAACGGGGTGTTCCGGTGGTCCGCGCGGGACGGAAGCCTGCGGGTGCTCGTCGACGATTTCGTGCGACCCAACGGCCTCGTGCTCACGGCGGACGAGTCACGCCTGTACATCTGCGACACGCAGCTCCACCACGTCCGCGTCTTCGACGTCGCCGCCGACGGCTCGCTGGCCGATGGCCGCGTGTTTGCCGACGTATCGCGAGAGGACCTGATCGGGCGTCCGGACGGCATGAAGATCGACTCTGAGGGCAACCTCTACGTTACGGCAAACACGCCCGAAGGAGTCTGGGTTTACGACCCGTCAGGTCGGCACCTGGGATTCATCGGCGTCGCGGAGTCTCCGGCGAACTGCGCCTGGGGTGGTGAGGACTGGCGGACGCTGTTCGTGACGGCCCAGACCTCGGTGTATCGCCTGAGGATGAAGGTGGCCGGCCAGCGGGTCATCGTGGACTGAGGAGAAAAACCCGCGGGCGGGCTTCAGGTCACGGCCACCCGCAGAGCGGCTCCGAGGTCGACGAACAGCTCTAGCCAGTCCTGCAAGGGCGCATCGGCGGTTTCGAGATGAAGGTAGCGCCAGTGGTCGCCGTGGAGGACGTCGTAGAACACGTTCTGGGTACGCCAGAGGTCGAGCGGGAAGCCGGCGTCACGCGCGAGCTCAACGGCGGCGAGGAGCCCCTGACAGGCGTCGATCTCTCCGGGAGCGGCGGCGAAGCCTGCCGCGAGGCGCTCGATCGTGCCCTGGAGGACGAACGCAACACCCTCACGGTCGACTTCGATGCCGGCCAGGCTCGCCTCTTCGAGGACGCTGAGCACATGCTCGCGGTCGATCTCATCACGCCCGAACGCCCGGCGCAGCTCGATGTTGAGCGCGAACTCGGCGGCGGCGCGAAAGCGGTTCGGCAAAGGATAGCCGATGCTGGTGAGAAAGCGCATCAGCGGGATGTGCTCTTCATACAGGGAGCGGTAGAGCGTCTCCGCCTCGTGCAGCGCCGGGTCGACTATGAGGCCGAGAATCCGCCTCTGCTCGTCCCGGAATAACGACCGCAGCGAGAACGATTGGCCGGGAAACTGGGCGTCGATAGCGCGGATGACCTCGGTAAAATCGGCGCGCGAGAACACGTCGCTGACCTGGCGCCGCATGGCGTCGTATTGCTCCTCGGTGGTGTAGGGCCGCACACCGCCGGCGATGTTCTGGTCGCCGAAGTGAATGGCCGCGAAGCACAGCCGAGCGGCCTCCTCGGTCAGGCCCGAGGACACGTGGACGCGGCCGACCGCGAGCCTGGTACGGCCGGCCTCCGCCAGGTGGTAGTCCTCGCGTTCAACGTTGAAGCCGTGCACGGCGCTCCCGTCCACGGTGGACCCGAAGAGGCAGGTGACGGCGTAATGGGCGGCGACGCGGTCGAGGTCGACCCTGGCCGGGGTCACGTGGCGGCGGTAAATGCGGCGGCCATCGCCCTCATCCGCGCGGTTGCTTCGCGCGGCGGCCAATCGCTCCTCGAACTCCGGCTCCAGATGGTCGCCGAAGAGGTCCTGGGCAAGCTGGACGACGCGGCCGGCGTACTGCAGCACTTGAACGGTCTCGATGCCGGCAAGGTCGTCGAAGAACCAGCCGCAGCTCGTGAACATCAACATCGCGTTCCTCTGCAACTCCAGCAGCTTCATTCCCGCGACGCGCTCCTCGGGCGACAGAACGCGGCTGCCGTGCTCGCGTAAGAACCGCTCGACGTTCTCAGGAGAGCGGTCGAGGACAAGGCTGACGAAGGCGTCGCGGGCATCCCAGGGGTCACGGAAATAGCTCGCCGACGCGGTCTCGTAGAGGGGCGCGACGCGGTCGCGCAGCCAATCAAGCGCGCCTCGCAGGGGCCCTCGCCAGCCCTGGCGCCAGCCCGGGTGAGCGCCGGTGGCACAGCCGCAGTCCGCGCGCCAGCGCTCGACGCCGTGAGGACAGCTCCAGGACGTGTTCTCCGCGATCTCAGCCTCCCAGCCGGGCGGGAAGCGCTCCAGGTATTCGCCGTAGTTCGTCAGACGAGCCGCTCCACTGGCCTGGACGAACTCGAGCGCGGAAGCCAGCGCCATTTCGCCGAACCGGTGATGGTGGCCGTACGTCTCCCCGTCAGTGGCGATGTGCGCCAACCGCGGCCCCTCGCCGCCGGCGGCCGCGTCGAGGAGGCGCCGCGCGAATTCGCGGCCGTCATCCAGGACGCGGTCGAAAGCGACGGCGCGGGCGAGAGCGCCGTCGTAGAAGAACGCGGCAATCGTGCGCCCGGAGGGAACCGTTACGCGGTAAGGGCGCGATGTGTCGAAGCCGCGATCGGCCGTCTCGGTCCACGTTTCACTGCCGGGCTCGCGCACCTTCGCGGCCTGGTGCGGGGCGAGAATAACGAACGAGATGCCGCGCTCGGCGAGAATGTCGAGTGCCTCGATGTCGACCGCGGTCTCCGGCAGCCACATGCCCTCAGCCCTGCGGCCAAAGCGCTTCTCGAAGTCGGCCAGCCCCCAGAGGACCTGGGTACGCTTATCGCGAGAGCTTGCCAGCGGCAGGATGACGTGGTTGAAGGCCTGAGCGATGGCGGAGCCGTGACCCGAGAAGCGCTCCCGGCTCTCGCGATCAGCTGCCAGCACCGCCGCGTAGACCTCGGGCTCCTTCTCTTCGAGCCAGCTCAGCAGGGTCGGGCCGAAGTTGAAGCTCAGACGGGCGTAGTTATTGACGATGCGCTCGATCCAGCCGGAGTCGTTGAGGATGCGGGCGCGGGCGTTCGGTCCGTAGCAGTCGGCGGCAACGCGCTCGTTCCAGTCGTGGTAGGGTGAGGCGCTGTCCTGGATCTCGATCACGCCGAGCCAGGGGTTTTCGCGCGGCGGCTGGTAGAAGTGGCCGTGGACGCAGACGAAACGGTCCAAAGCTAGCTTGGGATCTCGGCGCGCAGGAAGACGGCCGCGAGCGGAGGCAGAGTGAGGACGACGGACCAGGGGCGTCCTTGCCAGGGAATAGGGCTGGCTTCGACGCCGCCCATATTGCCCTGGCCGCTTCCGCGGTACTCAACGGCGTCGCTATTTAGCAACTCGCGCCACAAGCCGGAGCGGGGTACGCCGACCCGATAGTTCTGGCGCGGCACCGGCGTGAAGTTAGCCGCGACGAGGACTGGAGGATCGCCCTCGTCGCCCTTGCGCAGGAAGGTCAGGACGCTGTTCTCCCAGTCGCTAGCTTCCAGCCATTCGAAGCCCGATCCGTCGCAGTCATGACGGTGCAACGCCGGCTCAGAGCGATAAAGCATGTTCAGGTCGGCGACCAGCCGCTGAACTCCGGCGTGGGGACCGTACTGGGTCAAGTGCCAGTCGAGGCTGGAATCGTGGTCCCATTCGCGCCGCTGAGCGAACTCGCCCCCCATGAAGAGGAGCTTCTTGCCAGGTTGCGCGTACATGAAGGAGAGGAGAAGGCGCAGGTTCGCGAACTTCTGCCAGTCGTCCCCGGGCATCGACCCGAGCAGCGAGCCCTTGCCGTGCACCACTTCGTCGTGTGAAAGAGGGAGGACGAAGTTCTCGGTAAATGCGTAGAGTCCGCGGAAGGTCAGCTCGCCGTGGTGATAGCGACGGTAAAGCGGGTCGTGCCGCATGTACTGAAGCGTGTCGTGCATCCAGCCCATATCCCACTTGAGCCCGAAGCCCAGCCCGCCGACGTAGGTGGGGCGCGACACCATCGGCCACGAAGTCGATTCCTCGGCGATGGTCTGGACGTCCGGATGATAGCGGTAAACCTCTTCGTTCAAGCGCCGTAGGAAGCCTATGGCCTCGAGATTCTCACGGCCGCCGTATTCGTTGGGGGTCCACTCACCCTCACGGCGTGAGTAGTCGAGATAGAGCATCGAGGCCACGGCGTCGACGCGGATGCCGTCCACGTGATAGCGGTCGAGCCAGAAGAGAGCGCTGCTGAGCAGGAAGGAACGGACCTCGTTGCGGCCGTAGTTAAAGATCAGACTGCCCCAATCGGGATGAAAGCCCTTCTGTGGAGAGGAGTGCTCGTAGAGATGAGTGCCGTCGAAGAAGCCGAGGCCGTGCTCGTCACTGGGGAAGTGGGACGGGACCCAGTCCAGGATGACGCCGATCCCGCGTTGATGAAGATGGTCCACGAGGTACATGAAGTCCTGGGGGGTCCCGTAACGGGCCGTGGGAGCGAAGTAGCCGGAGGTCTGATAACCCCAGGACCCGTAGAAAGGGTGCTCCATGACGGGCAGAAGCTCGACATGGGTGAACCCGAGCTCGGTCACGTAGTCTGCCAGGGCTGGAGCGAGCTCGCGATAGGACGGCGGCTTGCCGTCCTCCGCGGCCGCTCCTCGCCAGGAACCGACGTGGACCTCGTAAGCCGCGATCGGAGCATCAAGCGAGCCGCGGTCACGCCGAGATGCAAGCCATTCCGTGTCACCCCAGGCGTAGTCGAGGGGCCACACGACCGACGCGGTCTTCGGCGGGGTTTCCGCACGAGACGCGAATGGGTCCGCCTTGTCGACGCGATAGCCCGCGTAGCGCGAACAGATCCGGTACTTGTACACGCTCCCCCGCGAAACCCCAGGCACGAAGCCCTCCCAGATGCCGGACGACGCCCGCGCCCGGAGCGGATTGGCGGCCGCGTCCCAATCGTTGAAGTCGCCGACGACTGAGACTGCTTCGGCGTCCGGCGCCCAGACGGCGAAGAATGCGCCCTGGACGCCGTTCACGGTCAGCAGGTGAGAGCCCAGCTTCTGGTAGAGGCGAACGTGGCTGCCCTCGTTGAACAAGAAGACGTCGTCGTCGGTGAGAATAGAGAAGGGTGCGGGAGGCGCGGCCGGCATCGCCGGCGGGCGCGCCGTACCTTCGCGCGACCTTGCGGCGCGGGCAGCGTTTCCAGGCTCAGACGAGCTTCGCGCGCGCTGCGTCCGTCCACTCACTGCGCATCCTCCAGCAGCTCGAGGATGCCACGCAACGGTATCCCGACCCAGCCGGGCCGGTTGTTCAGCTCGTAAGCCACTTCGTAGACCGCCTTTTCGAGAAGGCAAGTCCTGAGGAGCAAGGCCAGCTCCTCGCGCGAGTCGGGCAGCAGGCGCCCCAGGTCCGGTGTCTCAAGATAGGCCCTGAGGAAAGCGCCGGCGACCCAGACATTCCAGAATCGTCCCCAGGCATCGAGGGCAGCGACGGGATCGCTCAGGCCGGCCGCGACCTCGGCGCTCCTCACATCGTCGACCGCGTAGCTGAATGAGCGCAGCATGCCGGCAACGTCGCGCAGCGGCGTACCCTTGACCCGGCGTTCCGCCGGGCTGCGAGACGGCTCGCCTTCGAAATCGATGATCAGGAAGTCGCGGCCGGTATACAGGACCTGCCCGAGGTGGTAGTCGCCGTGGCAGCGGATCCTCTGCGACCTCAGGTTCTTGCCCACAACTTCTCGAAAACGCGCCAGGACGTCCTGCTCGCGCGCGAGAACGAGCGCCGCCTCCGGTGGCAGGGTCTCGAGGGCTTCGGCGGCTTTCTTGGCGAGCAGGCGGTATGTCTCGCCCGTAAGGTTGCGCAGTGACTGATAGAGCGAGCGCTGATAGTGGGGCGTGTAGATCTCCGGGGCGAATGCCGGATCGCTGGTGGGACTCCCGAGGGCGGCATGCAGCTGGGCTGTCCGCTGGCCCAGGAGGCGGGCGGATTCCAGATAGGGCCCGATCAGTTCCGCGGCCTGTGCCGGTACCACGGCTTCGGCGGCGGCCAGGATGGAGTCCGAGGTGAGGGGCCCCGGGTCCGGTGGAGCGCCGCTGGCAAGGGCCCGCTCGAAGAAGTCGCGCAGCGCGTCCCGCGTCAGCCCCCATGCATCACCCTCATTCGGCACCAGCTCGTAGACGGCGGCGAGGCTTACGCGTCCGAGACTTGGGGATTGCAGCTCCAGGGCTCCGGCAAGCCTCGGCGACCAGCGAAAGCCTCGCTCCGTGAGGAGGCGCGACAGCTCGATCTCCGGATTCGGCCCGGCCTCGAGACGGCGGAAGAGCTTTAGAAAAAAGCGGTCGCCGTAGAGGACGGCGGTGTTGCTCTGGTCGGTCGAGGGGTAGGACGGCGTCAGGCCGTCCAGGGTCGGTCCTACCAGCTCGCGAAAGACCCTCGTGCGCCAGCCGCTCAGCTCGAGGGCGCCGTCGCGGATCCGCCGCGCTCGGGCAATGATCTGGAGCAGGGCAACGGCCGTCTCGGGCTCCGCGACGGCTTCGTACAGGACGCCTTCCTCCGGATCGCGCAGCCTGGCGATGACGGACTGAGGAGCTCTCTCCTCGACAGCACGGCCTTGCTCGCCGAACCGGGCCGCAAAGGGCACCGCGTAGGTGTCGGCATCGCCATCGTCGTACTGCACTTCAACTATGCCCAGCCAGACACCATCGGCGTTGAGGCGGAGCGGCAGCGCCTCTCGAATGGATACGGACCGCACGCTCATCGCCTTGCCGGCGAACCAACGCTGGACGCTTATGAAGCGGGCCAGACCAGCGGTGAGACGAGCGGACGGCTGTGCCAGGGCCTCCTCCCAGGCCGTACCCAACTCGATGACGGGCGGGCCCTCATCCAGCGCCGCCGTCAGCACCTTCGCCTTCTGCGGTTCGAGAGACAGCCAGTAGAAGCTGTGCGGGCCGAGCGTGAGGAAGTAAGGCGCCTCGGCGATGGGCGGAAGCTCCACCCGGCCGAAGATTTCGACCGGGATCATGCCACGCAAGTGGCCGAGGTCGAGACTGACTCCCTGCACGAATCGAGAGAGATTGGCGACGACGAGGATTCTCTGGTCCTCGAAAGTCCGGATGAAGGCCAACACTTTGCGGTTGTCAGGTTGGAGAAACTCGATCGTGCCACGGCCCAGAGCTTGATGGCGGCGGCGCAACGCGATCAGACGCTTCATCCACCAGAGGAGAGAGTGCGGGTTCTGACTCTGGGACTCGACGTTTACGGTCTCGTAGTGATACTCGGGGTCGATGATAGCGGGCAGGTACAGCCTCTGCGGGTTTGCGCGCGAAAACCCGGCGTTGCGGTCCGGGCTCCACTGCATGGGCGTTCGGACGCCGTTGCGGTCGCCCAGGTAGATGTTGTCGCCCATGCCGATCTCGTCGCCGTAATAGATCACGGGCGCGCCGGGCAGCGAGAAGAGAAGCCCGTTCATCAGCTCGATGCGGCGGCGGTGATTGCCCAGGAGCGGCGCCAGGCGGCGGCGGATGCCGAGGTTTATGCGCATGCGCGCGTCGGAGGCGTAGACGCGGTACATGTAGTCCCGCTCCTCGTCGGTGACCATCTCCAGCGTCAGCTCGTCGTGGTTGCGTAGGAAAAGCGCCCACTGGCAGGACTCGGGGATGGCCGGGGTCTGCTGCAGAATGTCGATGATCGGAAAACGGTCTTCCATGCGCACGGCCATGAACAGGCGCGGCATGAGAGGAAAGTGAAAAGCCATGTGGCACTGGTCGCCTTCACCAAAGTAGGCGACCGCATCCTCGGGCCACTGGTTGGCCTCGGCGAGAAGTATGCGGCCGGGAAAACGCTCGTCGATGCGCCGGCGCAGGTCGCGAAGGAAAGCGTATGTTTCGGGAAGGTTCTCGCAGTTGGTGCCCTCGCGCTCGTACAGGTAGGGAATAGCGTCGAGGCGCAGACCGTCGACGCCCATTTCCAGCCAGGTCTCCATGACCTCGAAAATCGCTTCCCGGACGCGCGGGTTATCGAAGTTGAGGTCGGGTTGATGGTGATAGAAGCGGTGCCAGAAATAGGCGCCGGCGACCGGGTCCCAGGTCCAGTTCGAGGTCTCGAAGTCCTTGAAGATGATGCGCGCGTCTGGGTAGCGGTCGGGCGCGTCGCTCCAGACGTAGAAGTCCCGCGCCGGCGAGCCGGGCCGCGCCTGTCGCGCCCGCTGGAACCACGGGTGCTGGTCGGAAGTGTGGTTGCAGACCAGCTCGGTGATGACGCGCAGGCCGCGCCGGTGCGCCTCGCGGATTAGTGCGCGCACGTCGCGCAGGCTGCCATAAGAGGGGTGCACGGCGGTGTAGTCGGCGATGTCATAGCCGTCGTCCATCAGCGGCGAGGGATAGAAGGGCAAGAGCCAGATCGCGGTGACACCGAGGTCCTGCAGGTAGTCGAGCTTCTCGGTCAGGCCGCGAAAGTCGCCGATCCCGTCGCCGTTGCTGTCGAAGAAGGCGCGGACGTGTACCTCGTAGATGATCGCGTCTTTGTACCAGAGATGGTCCATGGGCAGGCCTACACGTAGTAGTCGAAGTCTTTTTCCGACGGCGCGCGGCGGCGCAGGCGAAAGACGTGGGCGGGCATCTTGTTCGGGTCGAGCATGACGAAATTGCGGGCGCCCTGCCAGACGTAGCGCTCGTCGCTGAGCAGGTCATGCACCTGATAAGGCTCTTCGGCGTCAACCCCCAGGTCCCCGAGCGGGATCTGGACCCAGCCGGCTTGCGCCGCCCTGGGGTCAAGGTTGACCACCGTGAGGACCACCTGGCCACGCGGCGCAGACTTGGTGTAGGCGATCAGCGACTCGTTGTCCACGGGATGAAAGCGCAGACTCGCGTTAGCGCGCAGGGGAGCGTTCTCGCGCCGGATGCGGTTGACACGGGCAATTACCCCGCGCAGGCTGTCGGCCCCCGCGAGGTCCCAGTGGCGGACCTCGTACTTCTCCGAATTCAGGTACTCCTCGCTTCCCGGCTCCCGAGGTCGAGCCTCGCAGAGCTCAAACGCGGGGCCGTAGATGCCGTAGCTCGCCCCCAGCGTCGCGGCGAGCACGAGGCGGGCGATGAAAGCGGCCCTGCCGCCGGTCTGCAGATACTCGTGCAGGATGTCGGGCGTGTTCGGCCAGAGGTTCGGCCTGAAGAAGTGCCCCACCGGGGGTTGGCATAGCTCCTCGAAGTACTGGACGATCTCCGCTTTCGTGTTTCGCCAGGTGAAATAGGTGTACGACTGGCTGAAGCCAACCTTCGCCAGCCTGAACATGACCTTCGGGCGTGTGAACGCCTCGGCGAGGAAGATGATGTCGGGGTGCTCGCGCTTTGTCTCGCCGATCAGCCATTCCCAGAAGGCGAACGGCTTGGTGTGAGGATTGTCAACGCGGAACAGGCGAATGCCGTGGCCCACCCAGAAGTCGACGACGCTCTTGAGCTCCGACCAGAGCGCCTGCCAGTCCTCACATTCGAGGTCAAAAGGGTAGATGTCCTCGTACTTCTTGGGGGGGTTCTCGGCGTGGCGAATCGTCCCATCAGGACGACGCCGGAACCACTCCCGGTGCTCGCGGACGTAAGGGTGGTCGGGCGAGCACTGGAAGGCGAGGTCCATCGCGATCTCAATCCCGCGTGACGCCGCCTCGTCCACGAGACGGCAGAAGTCCGGCATGGTCCCGAGGTCGGGGTCGATCGCCTTGTGGCCACCGGCCTCGGAGCCGATGGCCCAGGGGCTTCCAGGAGCCTCGGCGCCCGACTCGTTCGCGTTATCGTGTCCCTTGCGATTGGTGCGTCCGACTGGGTGGACCGGTGGCAGGTAGAGGACGTCGAAGCCCATCTCGGCCACGTAGTCGAGACGGGCGATCACATCGGCCAGAGTTCCCGGCCGACCCGGATCGGGCGAAGCGGACCGCGGAAACATCTCGTACCAGGAGCCGTAGAGGGCCCGCTCGCGGTCCACCACGAGGCGACGGGGCGGGTCGATCGTGGTGGAGCCGCGGCGGTCGGCGTAGCGGGCCATTATCACAGCCAGGGTGTCCTCGAGGGCGATGCCGGCGCGCAGGCCCGAATCCCAGTCCTTGCCGAGGGCGGAAGCCCGTTCTTCGAGGCCGCGCCGATCGGTAGCCGCAGCGCGGGAGGCGGCCTGGACGACGAGGACTGCCCCGGCGACGAGCTCGGCGCTGAGGTCCTGGCCGGCATCGAGCCGCCTCTTGAGGTCGCGGCGCCACGACTGAAAGGCATCGGGCCAGGCCTCGACGCGGAATTCATACTCTCCCGGTTCGGCGGGCGTGAACTCCCCGCGCCAGCGGTCATTGCCGAGCGCGCTCATCGGCGACTCCTGCCAGTCCCCGCCGCGGCGGCGGTACTGGACGACGGCGCCGATTTCGTCCTGGCCGTCGAGGAAGATGTCGGCCTCCACCGGCACGGCCTCGCCGGCGATGGCTTTGGCGGCGAAGACGCCCTGATCGACGGTGGGCGATACGGCTTCGATTACCACACGGCGCGGCATCTTTTCGGGGGCGGCTGCCTTCAAGGCGGGGATCGCGGGCGTCACATCGGAAGCGCTCACGATCTGATAGTAGAGCAAAGCCCGAAGCCGAGTCAGTCGGGTCTTCCCCTGACCGGCGGGAATCGCTGGCCCAACTGCGTCGAGGCCGTATCCTAGAGGCGATGTCCAGCCCTCTTGGCTTTCGCGCCCGACGGCCGCAGCCCGGCGTTCTTCTCCTTTTCACGATCGCGGCGAGCCTCCTGGTGTCGGGCTGCGGCGGCTCTTCGAAGAACGCGAACGCGCCGGGACCCGGGGACCGGTTTCTCCTCACGAACCAGGCGGGATTGAACGAGAGCACCGCGAGCGGTACTCCCCGGCTGTTCCTGAAGTTCGATGACGGCTCCTTCATCCTCGATCCCGCGATTGCTCCGGACGGGAAGCGCATCGCCTTCATCCGTCAGGCGCCGGCCAGGGCCCGGCCAGACGGCAGCATCGACTTCGGCTCGGACCTTTACGTCGCCGACCGGGACGGAAAGAACGCCAGGCTGCTCGTCCTCCACGGCGCAGTCGCCGAGTTCCTTCGAACACCGGTGTGGCTCTCGGACGGGGAGATACTCTTCGGCGTGCGGGGGCGGGCCGCGGACGGCCGCGCCGACTTCCGCACGGAGCGTCTGAACCTCCAGACCGGCCAGCGTTCCCGCCTGATCGAGGGCGGCGTCGACCCGGCGATCTCGGCCGACCGCAAGAGCATCGCCTTCCTCAAAGTTGACCCGGTTACCCAGGAGGAAGATCTGATCGTCTCCGCGACCGACCTCAGCAGCCGCCGGACAGTGGTGGACCGCAACAGCGGCCTGGCTCTGATTTCCGGGCAGGTATTCTCCCCGGACGGGACGCGGATCGCCTTCGCGGCGGTTGACGTCGGCGCGACGACGCCAACCCCTCGCTCCGGGCGGCCGAGCGATAAGACGCGGCTGGCGGCTCTCGTCCATCCCTTCGCCCAGGACGTGTGGATCGTGAACCGTGACGGCACCGGCCTGCGCAGGCTGACCGAGATCGCCGAGAACATGCCTTCGCTGACCTGGTCCGGCGACGGCGCCACGCTCTTCGCGATCGGGCCGGTGTCGTTCTGGCAGATAGAGCCCGCGTCCGGGAAATCGGAACAGATCGGGCAGGGTGTGCCCCTGGGTCAGATCGTCTGGATCGGCCGCTAGGCCGCGCGTTGACTTTCGCGCCGGGCTCACCAATCATCTCTGTAATTCAGACCAGCAAGCGGTAGGCGCCCTCGGGGCGTCAGGGGGCAGGCCCGTGAACATCGACTCTTATAACGCCTTCTCACCAGCGGTTCGAGAAGACCCCTATCCTCACTATGCCGAGTTGCGACGCAGCGGCGTGGCGCGGGTTGAGCCCCTCGGCCTCTGGGCCGTCAGCCGCTACGACGACGTCGTGTTCGTCCTCAAGAACCACGAACTTTTTTCGTCAGCGCCTCTCAACCACGCGCTGCTCGGGGGTGCGCAGGGGCGCACCCTCATCGGTTCCGACCCGCCGGAGCACACGCGCCTGCGCAGCATCGTCAATCGCGCCTTCACGCCACGTATGGTGGCCGAGCTGGAACCGCGCATTCGGCAGATCACCGAGGAGTTGATCGACGCGATCGCCGCCGGGGATGGCCACTTCGACCTGGTCGAGGACCTTTCGGTCCCCGTTCCCGTAATCGTCATTGCCGAGATCCTGGGCATCGACAGCGACAGACGCCACGA
Organism: uncultured Dehalococcoidia bacterium; assembly: GCA_964422735.1. Taxonomy (GTDB): domain Bacteria; phylum Chloroflexota; class Dehalococcoidia; order DSTF01; family WHTK01; genus CAYRCD01. The sequence continues at coordinate 22,756 of CAYRCD010000005.1, forward strand.
CTTCAAGCGCTGGTCCGACGACCTGGTGTTCTCGCGCAGCGCCTCCTTCGACCCGCAGGAGCAATCGCGCCTCCAGGAAAGCATGGGCGAATTCCGCTCCTATTTTGAGGACGTCCTGGAGGAGCGCCGGCGCCAACCGCGCCAGGACCTTATCAGCGCATTGGTGAGAGCCGAGGAGTCCGAGCGCCTGACGCCGGCCGAGGTCATGGCCTTCACCGTCCTCCTCCTGATTGCCGGCAACGAGACTACGACGAACTTGATCGCGAACGCCGTCCTCGCCTTGCTGGAGCATCCCACGGAGATGGCGCGCGTGATCGCGGACCCTGGCCTGGTACCAAACCTGGTCGAGGAGGCCTTACGCTTCGACTCGCCGGTCCAGGGCTTGTTCCGGCTGGCAACGAGAGATGTCGAGCTTTGCGGCGTGACGGTCCCGAGCGGGTCGATCGCCATGCCGCTGTTCGCGTCGGCCAACAGGGATGAGCGGCACTTCCCCGAGCCGGACCGCTTCGATGCAGGACGGGCCAACGCCGGCGATCACGTGGCATTCGGCTATGGACCGCACTTCTGCCTGGGGGCGCCGCTGGCCCGGTTGGAGGGTCGCGTGGTCCTCGAGACCCTGCTGCGGCGCCTCCGCGGCCTCGAGCGCGCCGCGGCCGGCCTCGACCGCCTCGATTCCTTCTTCCTCCGAGGCCTGGCCAGCCTGCCTCTGCGCTTCAAGACCACGGCCCGAGCGCTGGGCGAGACTTGACGGCGAGGAGAGAAGCATGCCAGAGGCGAGCGTAAACGGGGTCGAGACACATTACGAAGTGCAGGGGGCCGGGACACCGGTCCTGTTCATCCACGGCGGCTATGGCGGCGCCGCGACCACCCTGATTCCGGTCCCGAACGTGATCAGGAGCGTGCTGCCTCAGGACCGCTTTCACCTGGTCACGTATGACCGGCGCTGCTGCGGGCAGTCGGAATATGTCCTGAGGGAGTACACGCTCGTCGACCTGGCGGCCGACGCGGCCGCCCTGCTCGGTCATCTCGGCATTGGTCGCGCGATAATCGTCGGCAGCTCGGCCGGCGGGCCCGTCGCGCTCCAGTTCGCCCTCGCCTATCCGCAGCGCGTCCTGGCGTTGAGCCTGCCCAACACCGGCGCGAACCTGATGGACCGATCGCGGGCGGTGTCGGTCCAGCGCGCCCAGCTGGTCGAGCGCTTCCGCAAAGACGGCGCCCGGGCCGTGTTCGAGTCGCGCAAAGAGCAGCTGCGCACGCCGCCTGAAGTCGCCGGCGCCGCGGCCGCGGAGATGGCGGTGCGCCGAGAGTCGCTGGTCGCGGCACTGGCGGCGCTGCCGGAAGACGATCTCTTTCGCTACTCGACGGGCGAGATCTGCAACTTCGCGGCCTATCTCGGCTTCGACTTCGCGCCCCGTCTGCACGAGTTGAAGATGCCGGTCAGCGTTATCCATGGGACCGCGGACGCGACGGTCCCGTTCGAATGGGGCAAGGCCCTGCACGACGGCATCCCCCAATCCGAGTTCCACCCGATCGAGGGCGGCGTACACGGCATCATCGGCAACGCGGCCGCGGCCGAGGTGTTGAGGGCGTGGGGATCGAGGGTCGCGGCGCCGGCGCGGGTTTGACGGAGTACCGAGCGGAAAGGCTGGGGAATGACCTGAGCTGGGAAGGGAAGGAAGCCTGAGGAGATGAGGAATATCGGGCCGCTTGTCCTCGCGGGCTCGGGCGAGTACACGCCGACAATGGACCTGGTCGACCAATACCTGCTCGAGCGTCTGGGCGGGAAGCCTGTCGTCCTCATCGCCACGGCCTGCGCCATCGAGGGCGGCGAACGGATGACCTGGTGGGAGCAGCTCGGCGTCGCCCACTTCATGCGCCTGGGCATCGAGGCGGCGCCGGTGCGCATCGCCACGCCGGAAGACGCGAACGCGGAGGAAAAGGCGGCCACGATCGCCGCAGCGGGCTTCGTCTGGTTCTCCGGAGGCAGCGCCGTCTACCTGGCGCGGACCTTCGACGGCACCCGCGCCTGGGCGGCGCTGCAGGCCATGAACGATCGCGGCGGCGCGGTCGCCGGGGCGTCGGGCGGCCTGGGCGTGCTCAACCCGCACGTGCACAACCCCAACCTTCCCGGCCCGACTGGATTGGGTCTGGCGACGCCTGTGCGGGCCATGTCGCACTTCGACCGCATGGAGGCGCGGCGCCCGGAGATGATCGAGCGGATCGTCTCCAACCTCGCGCCCGGCCGGAAGATCGCCGGCGTCGACGAGGACACGGCCATCGTCTGGACCGAGGGCGCCTGGGTGGCCATGGGCCACAAGCGCGTGCAGGTGTTCGAGAACGGCAAGCCGCCGATGCTCTTCCGTCACGGCGACCGCATCGAGGTCCTGCCGGCGCCCGAGCGGGCGCTCCCGGTCGCGAAATAGGCCCGGCGTCGCGGCCCTCGTCCTGAGATTGCTGGAGAAGGACCCGTCGAAGCGCCCTAAGAGCGCCGCCGAGGTTGGACAGGCGCTGGCGGGGATCGACCTGAACGCGGCCTCAGCCCTTCGACAAGCTCAGGATGGACAGATCGCCACGCTATCCGTCCATCCCGAGTCCATCGAAGGATGGACCCCACGCAGGCGCTGACCCCATGTCCGCCAGACCTTCGCCGGAAGCGAGACAGATCTCCAACAGCCACGCCTCCGCCTGCATCAGCGGGTATACGAGGTGGTGTGGCGGTAGGGCGCCGCCTCACATACTCAGCTCTTCGCCGCCATCGACGCCGATGGTGTTGCCGGTCATCCAGGAGAGGCGTTCGTCGCTGAGGACCGCTATTGCCCTGGCAACGTCCTCGGGAGTCGTGGCGCGGCCGGAAGGGTTATACATCTGGGCGTGCTCCAAGAGGGTGTTTCCCTCGGGGATGCGGCGCAGCGCCGGTGTGTCGGTGACGCCCGCGCGGATGGCATTGGCGGTGACGCCGAGGGGCGCAAGCTCGAAGGCCAGCTGGCGGATGTGTGACTCGAGCGCCGCCTTGGCCGCGGAGACGGCGCCGTAGCTGCGAAGGACGCGGCTGGAGCCCGAGCTGGTCATGGCGAAGATGCGGCTGCCGCGCCGCAGGAGGCCCTTACCGACCAGGTCCTGGGCCCAGTAGAGCAGGCTGTTGCCCATGACGTCGAGCGTCATCTCGACCTGGCGCTGGCTCAGGGCTTCCTTGGGATTCTCCGCGATCACCGGCATTAAAGTCCCGAACGCCAGCGAGTGGAGCATGACGCGCACGAAGGAGTCGGTCTCGGCCGCCTTCATGGCCATCGTCGCGACGGCTTCTGCCCGCTTGGCGGCGTCGGCGGCGTTCATGTTGAAGAACACGGCCTGGCGTCCCTCGCGCCGCACCGCCTCCATGACGGCCTCGGCGTTGGGGAGGGTTGAGCGCAGGTCAAGGTGGACCCCGAAGACGTCGAGGCCCGACCGGGCCAGCTCGACGGCGGTCGCGCCGCCAAAGCCGCTGGAAGCGCCGAGGACTACGGCCCAACCGCTGAGTTTCTCAGCCATCGCTGTCTCCTTCGACACGCTCAGCACGGGGTCCATCCTCGTCCAGGTCTAGCTCGCCCGCGAAAACACCCTCGGTTTCGATAAGCCGCTCGCGGAAAGCCTTCACCCCGTCCTGATCACCCATCATCGCCTGCCTGGTTGCCACGAACAGCCGCGTGGACTCGATCACGCAGTAGCGCATGCTCTCGGCGGCGATCCGAAGCGAGTCCTCGTACTGACGCGGACGCTCTTTCGGAGGCTGGTCGCGGAAGCCGTTGACGACGATCAGGCCCAGCGGACGCTGTCCGCGGCCGGCGATGTGCTCCTCCAGACGCTGGCGCAGGCGGTAGTGGGGGGCCATGCCGACGGCTCCGTCACTGCCCTCGGTCTCGAGAAGCAGGTTCGCTTCGCCCGTGGAGAAGACCGCGGGCTCGTCAGCCTTACTGAAGCTGGCGAAGCCGACCAGGGCCAGGGCGTCGCGGACCGGCAGGTCGAGGCCATATTTGCCTTCTTGCCAGAGCATGCGCCGGTAGCGGTCGAGGGAGCGGAACGCGTTGCGGGCCTCGTCGATCTCCGTCTCCGCCACTTCCATGCCCTCTTCGGCCTTCGCCAGGCGCTGCTCCGCCTCGGGCAGCCCGGGCAGCGCGAACGACGATATCCAGGCCGGCGCCGGCCCCTCAGCATTGAGAAGGAGGGCGTTCCTGACACTGGTCACGATCGACGCCGCGAGGCTGCCTCGGTCCATGGTGGCGAGGCTAGACGGCACCGCGGGAAGGAAAACGACGCGGCCCCCGCCCACCGCGAGCTCGACGGCGATGGCGGCGCCGCCGGGGCTTCGCGCTATCACCTTGCCGTGATTGCCAATGCCGTCGGCGCCCTCGGTAAACAGGGCACGATAGGCCACCGAGGCGCGGTGCCGCTCGAAGAAGTCGGCGAAGGGATGCTCGAAGTCGGTGGCAGCGACGTGGGTGCCGCCGGCGGGCTTGATCAGCTCGGGGCCGTAGCTGAGGCCGGCGGGCGCCGGCAGCCAGTAGTAGCGATGACAGCCGGTGAAGCCGGCGACGCGCGGATGGGGGACGTCGGGATAGGCGAAGCAAACAACGAGGCCCCCCTTGCCGAGGAGGCGCTCGACCTCGTCCCGGCGGCGTCGCAGGAGGTCGAGGAGGCCGACTGCGCTCGCGGTCGTGGGGCCGTTTTCGATCGGTTGCTCGTTAAAAGAGGTGAAGCTGAGGCCGTCGCGGGTCACGCCCTCGACCATCTCGGACACGGCGACGGCAGGGTCGACGACGATAGCGTCGTAGTCGAAAAAGGAGAGGGCGCTGGCCCAGTCATAGTTGTCGACCGAGCTGTCAGGAAGAGCGATGCCGAGCGCGAGGATGCGCATTAGGGCTCGCCCAGGTCGAGAGTTCGTAGATAAGCGCGCAACTCCGGCGCGACGTCTGGGCGATTCAGGCCGAAGGCGACGTTCGCCACGACGAACGCCAGCGGACGGCCGATGTCGAAGCGGACGCCCTCGAACTGATACGCGTACATTCCCTCCTCGTCGGCGAGCACCTGCATGGCGTCGGTGATTTGCAGCTCGCCGCCGTGGCCGCGCGGCGTCCGCTCGATCGCCTCGAATACCGTCGGCGTAAAGAGATAGCGGCCCACAATTGCCAGGCGGCCGGGCGCCGTGCCGGGCCGCGGCTTTTCGACCAGCGTCCGCAGGCGGAAGGTGCGGTCGGCGACCTCCTCTCCGGCGACGATCCCGTAGCTCGAGGTCAGCTCTTCGGGCACTTCCTCGACGGCGACCACGCTGCCCTTAAACCGGTGGAAGCAGTCGACAAGCTGCCTCGCGGCGGGTCGAGAGCTGACGATGACGTCGTCGGGAAGGAAGAGGAGGAAGGGCTCATCGCCCACGAGGTGGCGCGCGGTGAGGACGGCATGGCCGATGCCGCCCATCTCGCCCTGGCGGACGTAGGCGAAGTTGGCCATGTCGGAGATGCGTCGGATCTCCTCGTACCGCGCCTGGTCGCCCTTTTCGAGCAACAGCTGTTCGATGTCGCGGGAGCGGTCGAAGTAGTCCTCAACGGCGCGCTTGCCGATGGCGGTGACGATGATGATGTCGGTGATGCCGGCACCGACGGCTTCCTCTACCGAGTAGTGGATCACGGGCCGGTCGACCAGGGGCAGCATCTCCTTGGGCTGGGCCTTGGTGACCGGCAGGAGGCGCGTACCGTAGCCGGCCGCGAGGATCACGGCCTTTCTTACCTGGAGCAGTCCGGCACCTCCGCGCGACCTCGAATGGGCGCGAAAAATTCTAGCACGGGGGGCGTGCGGGGACTGGGAACGCGAGCCTAGGAACTGATGGCTGACTTCTGAGGACTGAGAACTGAGGACTTTGCTATATTAGGCGTCGAGCCGAAGGCGCTCACCCTCCCCGCCGTCCTATCCGTGTCTTCATTAGCTTCCGCACAGGAGGAGAGATGAATCGCTTCGCCAGTCCCTTGCTCAGGCTCCTCGACCGGGTCGCGCCGCCGGAGTCGGTTTCCGCCCATTGCGACATTCCTTGCGGCATCTATGACCCGCACGCGGCCCAGATCGCGGCCCTCACCGTCGTCCGCATGAACCAGCTCATCGGCAATCTCCAGATGGCCAGCCAGGACAAGGCCGGAATGGACGTCTACGCCAACTCGTACTCCCGTTATGTCGCGACCAAGGAAAGCCACGCCGAGCTGTGCAAGAAAGAGATCGACATCCTTTGGCACGACTACTTCCGGCCGGAGCACCTGGAGAAGTACCCGGATCTGCACACGGTGGTCTGGAACGCCGACAAGCTCGCTTCGCGCTGCAAGCAGAACGTCGACCTCGAGGCGGCTAACGGGCTCCTGGCGGCGACACACCAGATCGCCGAGATCTTCTGGGCAACCAAGAGCGTCGCCACCCGCAAGGGACCCTCGAACCAAACCGTGGGTGGCGAGCTGGTCTACGTCGCGGGCTAGGCGGCCGATTGCCGTAACGTAAGTCCGGCAGCCTGGGACCCAGGCGCCGACGCGGGCACGCTGAGCTTGGCCGTCGAGACTGCAAGTCTCGGCTACGGATGAGGTGTCATGAGCAGTGCATCGTGGCGCCGGCCGCTCTGGCGCCTTGCTATCGGCGCCGTCGCGATCGAAGGGGTCCTGTTCGTGATCACGACGCGGCGTTTCCTTGTGGAGGGCCGGAGCATGTTGCCCGCCCTCAAGCCGGGAGACCGCGTCGCCGCCAGCCGCTATGGCTTCATCTTTCGCCGCCCAAGACCGGGTCACCTGGCCGTCGTCCGCGCTCCCGACGGCTCGGGTCGGCTGGACGTGAAGCGGCTCGCCGCCGGGCCGGGTGCGACGGTTGGGGTGCGGGGGCGTCAGGCCATCCTCGGGCCGCAGGAGTGGTTCGTTACCGGCGACAACGCGGCCGAGAGCAGCGACAGCCGGACGTGGGGCCCTGTTCACCGCCGCGACATCGTCGGCAAGGTCTGGTTCAAGTACTGATGGCGGCCGTGCTGGAGTGCGCGATTCGGATTCAAAGGGCGATCGCGGTGGCAGAGGCCGTTCAGGCCGCGGGCCGCCAGTTTATCGCCGGCGCTATTGCGTTGAAGCCGGCGGGCTTCCCCGCCAGGCCGCGGCCATCGCCACCGCGGACAGAAGCGGCAGCAGGGGAAGATGGTATCGAGGTTCACCGAAGAACACGACGTGAACCGCCGTCCAGGCGAGCGCAGTCAGCGCCACGAGCCGCGCCTCCGGACTACGCCGCCCAAGCCGCGCCAGGCCGGCGAGGGCCAGAAGCGCAAGGGCGACATAAGTCCCGCCGATCAGCCAGCGCAGCGGTCCTGCCGTTCGACGTGGAAGCGGCGTGAGTCCGTAGCTCTCGACCCAGGTCAGGGCGTCTGTATCCGGCCGCCAGAGGTACCATGCCTTCTTCAGCGTTAGCTTCGCCTCGTCGAACGGGTGCCCGGCCGCGTAGTCGATGGCGCGCCGGGTCCCGGCCTGGTTGAACACGACTTCAAGGGCGCGAAAGTCGCGCGCGGGCTCGTCCCAGAGATCCTGAGGCGTCACGTAGCGCCCCGTCGCGTAGGGGGCGTGACCAACGCGGAGGTTGTAGCCGAAATTCGTCGAGAGCAGCACCGGCGCGTCGAGCGCGAGGCTGCTGCGCACGGCCCAGGGCAGGAGGACAGCCGACGCCGCCGCGGCCGCCGCGGCCGACATAAGGCCTGCCTTCTTCAAGCTCAGGCCCTTCCAGGCCCACCAGGCCAGCGCCACGGGCAGAAGAATCAGCGCCTGGCCGCGGACAAGGCTCGCCAGCCCGAGAACCACCCCGAAAAGGATGAGCCGGGAGGTGCGCACCTCGCGCTCGTTGCCCCCGGCCGTGATCAGAATCGCGACGGCGGCCGTGAAGATCAGAGTAAATAGCGTCTCCGAGAGGAGCACCGGCGTCCAGGCGACGAGGCTGGGCATGAGCGCCACGACAACGGCAGCCGCGACGGCAGCGCGGCCATTGGCGAGGCGACGGGCGATCGCGTACGCGGGAACGACGCTCAGAGCGCCGAACAGCGCGTTCGCGCTGCGGGCGGTCGAGAACGAGGTCCCGAAGGCCTTGAAGGCACCGGCGAGAGCGATCGAATATCCCGGCGGGTAGAACGCGGTGGGATCCGCTCCGGGGCGGAAGCCGTCGGGAGTAAAGAGCACCGAGTACCCGTCGCCGGCGGCGAGGCTTCGGGCGGTGGCGTCGTAGTATTCGGCGTCCGAAAACGGCGGCGGCACGGGAGCCGTCCATATGCCCCAGGCGAGGCGTAAGACGAAAGCGAGGAGGACGACGGCGGCCAAAGCCACACCCGTGCTCCATGGTCTAGTCACAGTCCAGGATTTCTGCAATGCGCCGGTCTCATCGCCGTTCGCTGCCCGAAGGCCTCGCCGCGTGAGTCTGGGCTCCAGGCGCCGCGCTGGCCACCTCGGCCAGGGACAGGCGGCTCCGGGCCGATGCGACCCGGCTTCCAATCCTCGCCCAAGGGGATGTTCGCGAGGCGCTCTAGGACCGGAAGTAGCAGCGCCCTCCGGGGCGCTGGTCCAGGGGCGTCTCGCAGCTCCAGTTGGGGTCCGAAAGCTGCTCGGCCGAATACGTGCGCCGGCAAGTGGCGCACTCGAGCTGGCGGTGGGCTATCGTGCCGGCGAATGGCGGAAACAGCGACTCGAGCTCGAGGCGGATCGGGTCGGCCGGGGGCAGGAACTGGCTGAAGTCGCCGGTCGGCTCCGTGCGAGGCATGCTGGCTTTGTTGTGGCTCTTGATCTTGTCCTGGAGGAGCATAAGCCCGGTGAGGAGCGACTCAGGCCGGGGCGGGCAGCCGGGGACATACACGTCGACGGGGATGATCAAGTTGACGCCGGGTAGCGTGCTGTAACCGAAAGCGAAAGGGCCGCCCATGGTCGCGCAGCCGCCGAAAGCAATGACCCACTTGGGCTCGGGCATCTGCAGATAGACCCGGCGCACCGACGGGGCCATCTTCCAGGTTACCGTCCCCGCGACGATCATCAGGTCGGCCTGGCGCGGTGAGGCGCGGAAGACCTCGGCGCCAAAGCGCGCGATGTCGTAGCGGGAGGTGGCGGTCGCGATCATCTCGATGGCGCAACAGGCCAGGCCGAACATCGCCGGCCACAGCGAAGAGCTGCGCGCCCAGTTCAGGATGTTGTCGACCGACGCGAGCAAGAGGTTCTGCTCCACGTCCTGCTCGACCGAGGTCGAGATTATCGAGATGCTCTGGTCGGGCACGATGCTCTCAGCTCCCCTTCAATCCTGATCCCGGCCGAGACCGGAGTCGCAGCTGGAGGTCCATTTTGAATTCTAGTGGCCGCCCCTGGTTCGAACAACAAAGCCGCTTCGGGGGGCGTCAGCCGGCAGACGCCGGCTCGACGAGGGGCGAAAGGCGCCGCAACTTCTCCACGATAATCGGCAGGATGTCGAGCAAGCGGTCGATGTCGGCGCGCGTGTTGTCCTTACCTATTGAGATGCGAAGGCTGCCGCGCGCGACGTCGGCCGGGAGGCCCATGGCCGTCAGGACGTGCGAGGGCTCCAGCGAGCCGGTCGTGCAGGCTGAGCCGCTGCTGGCGGAGATGCCGTTGAGATCGAGCTGGATCAAGACGGCCTCACCCTCGACGCGCTCGACGCAGCAGCTGAAATTGCCCGGCAGGCGCCTGGTGGGGTCCGACGTTCCGGTCACAAGCACTCCGCGAAGCCGGCGGGGGATCTCGCGCCAGAGGTAATCGCGCAGGTTCCCAGCGTGGACGACGCGGCTGTCGAGCTCGTCGTAGGCCAGCTTGAGTGCCGCCGCGAACCCGACCGCGCCGGCGACGTTCTCGGTGCCGGCCCGCCGGTTGCGCTCCTGGCTGCCGCCCAGCAGCTGGCCGAGGAACGGGGTCCGCGGCCGGACGTAAAGGACGCCTACGCCCTTGGGGCCGTAAAACTTGTGGGCGGCGAGCGAGAGCATGTCGATACCCAGTCCATCGACATTTATCTCAAGCGAGCCCGCCGCCTGAACGGCATCGGTGTGAAAAACGATGTGGCGGTCGTAATCCTTCACTATTCTGACCAGTTCGGCAATCGGTTCGAGCGTTCCCACCTCGTTGTTCGCCTGCATCACCGACACGACGGTTGTGTCGGGCCGCAGGGCGCGCTCGAGGTCCGCGGGGTCGACGAAGCCCTCGCTATCCACCGGAAGGTATGTCGCCGAAAAGCCGTCGCGCTCGAGCTGCTCTACGCTGTGGAGAACGGCGTGGTGCTCGATCGCGGTCGTGATTATGTGGGCGCCGCGCCCGCGCGACGCGAAGGCGGCGCCCCGAATCGCGGCGTTATCGCTCTCGCTGCCGCCGCTGGTGAAGACGATTTCGTTTGGCTTCGCACCCAGGACCTCGGCCACCGAACGGCGAGCGGCGTCGAGGCTGCGGCGGGCTTCGCGGCCCTCCAGGTAGATGCTCGATGGGTTGCCCCAGACGCCCGCGAGCACGGGCGTCATGGCTTCGAGCACGCGCGGGTCAAGAGGCGTGGTCGCGGCGTGGTCGAGGTAAACCCTGCCGGGCGCGATCATGGATCGAGGGTAACACTCTTACCGGGTTCCCGTTAATGACATTGAACGCAGGAGGCGGGAGCCTTGACCCGCCATTGAGGCACCCATAGGATCGTCCTATGGAAAGCACGCGAATGAAGATAGTTGATATCCTCAGGCGCCGCAGGGAAGCGACGGTCGAGGAGTTGACCCAGAGCCTCGGCCTGGCACAGGCGACGGTGCGGCGGCATCTCGATATCCTCCAGCGCGACGGTTACATCAGCGTCCGTCACGTCCGCCGTGCGACAGGCCGGCCCCACTACGCCTTCGCGCTGACGGGGGCGGGGGAGGACCTCTTTCCTCAGCACTACTTCCGCATCACGAACCGCCTCATAGACGAGATCATCGCCCTCGGGCCCGACGAGACCCGCGGGCGCTCGGGGCGGCAACTCGCCGCAGTGATCTTTGAGCGCATGGCCGACCGGCTGGCTTCGACGTACGGACCCAGGATCACGGGCACGGCGCTTGGCGAACGCTTGGACCAGGCGGTGACAATCCTTAATGGCGAGGGCATCGACTTCGAAATTCGCCGCGACGGCGAGTCCTTTGTGCTCCTGGGGCGCAGTTGCCCCTGCCGGCGCCTCGCCGAGGGGCATCCAGAACTGTGCCGCCACGACCAGCGCCTCCTGTCGCGCATGCTCGACGCACCAGTTGAGCGGTTATCGACGTCCCACACGGAAGACGGCTGCGCCTATCGAGTCAGCCCCGCAAGCTTGTAAATCCCCACCCATCGCATATAATTAGTACCGGCTTTCAATATTCGCGGCATGAGGAGAAAACGATGGTCCTTGACCAGACGTTCGTGACAGTGACAGACAAGGCAGCCGCCAAGGCGCAGGCGATCTTGACCGAGCGCGGAATCGAGAACGGCGCCCTGCGCGTGTTCGTGGTCGGCGGCGGCTGCTCCGGCTACCAGTACGGCATGGCCATCGCCCGCAACCGCGAAGACGGCGATATCGCGATCGACATCAGCGGCGTGACGATCCTGGTCGACCAGGAGAGCGCCCCGCTCCTGCAGGGCGCCGAGGTCGACTATGTCGAAGACCTGATGAAGAGCGGCTTCACGATCTTCAACCCCAACGCCGTCAAGAGCTGCGCCTGCGGCTCCAGCTTCCAGACCGCGGACGGCACCGGCCAGGCCAAGGCCTGCTGCTAGCCGAGAAATCGATCAACAGGAAACCGCCCCCGGCTCGGGGGCGTTTCTTTTCATAGTCGCAAGAGCGAGAGATGGAGGCGTGCAATGTCTTTTTGGATCGTCGTTGGTTCACCCGAGAACTTCGAGATCGCCGAGGGGCGCGGCTTCGACATGTTCGGCTTCAAGAGCACGCGGCGGCGCGAGTCGGCCGACATGAGGCCGGGCGACAAGCTCATCTTCTACCTCACGGGCGTGATGAAGTTCGGCGGCGTGGCCGAGGTCACCTCAGAGGTGTTCGAGGACCACTCGCCGGTGTTCAAGTCGGAGAAGAAGCCCGGCGAGGATTACCCGTTCAGGGTCAAAGCCAGGCCCGACCGGCTTCTGGCCCGCGATCAGTGGCTGGACGTGAAGGAGTTCGCGACCCGCCTCGAGCTGACGCGGCGGCGGGGTGAGCACTGGCGCCTCGCCTTTCAGGGAAACCTGCACAAGATTAGCCAGGAGGACTACGACCAGATTTCCAGCGCGGTCGACGAGGCCCGCAAGGTCCCCGCGCGCTAGCTCCCAGGGCTCCACCGGCTCGGGGCAGGCGCGCGCGCGAAAGGGACGCGACGCCGGCCCAGGCTTGAGCTTGTCGCGTCTTACCAACCATCCGTATCCTGAACCAGATGAGCACTGCTGCCACTCGCGCCGGCTCCCCCTTCCTGAGAGCACTCCAGGAACGCGTCCTTCTCAGTGACGGCGCCACGGGAACGGTCCTGCACGACCGCGGTGTGCCCGTGGACGAGTGTCTCGAGCGCGTGAACTTCGACCGGCCTCAACTCCTGGTGCAGCTGCACACGGAGTACATCGAGGCGGGCGCAGACCTGATCCAGACAAACACGTTCGGCGCGAACCGCTACCGCCTCGCGGCCTTCGACCTCGGACCGAGCGTGGACGCGATCAATCGCCGCGCGGTGGAGATCGCCCGTCTCGCCGCCACGGGGCGCCAGGTGTTCGTTGCCGGCGACGTCGGTCCCCTGGGTGTGCAGGTGGCGGAGGCCGAGGCTCTGAACGCCTTCGGTGAGCAGATGAAGGCGCTGGCCGAGGCAGGAGCCGACCTCTTGATTCTCCAGACCTTCACCTCCCTGACCGAGGCCGAGATCGCTGTGCGGGCGGCGCGGAAGGTAGCGCCGGCCCTGCCGGTGATCGCCGAAATCAGCTTCCTCGCCAGCGGCAAGACATCGGAAGGGAAGACGCCGCTGGAAGCGGCAATCGCCCTGCGCGACGCCGGCGCCGACCTGGTCGGGGCAAACTGCGGCGAAGGGCCGCCGGCGGTGCTGCGCGCCCTGCGCGAGATGGCGAAGGCGGACGGCGTGCGCCTGATCGCCCAGCCCAGCGCCGGGCGGCCGCTCCTGGTCCAGCGCCGCGTCGTCTACGCGGCGACGGCCGAGTACATGGCGGAATACGCTCGGCGCTTCGTTGAGGCCGGCGCGGTCGTCGTCGGGGGTTGCTGCGGCACGACACCACGCCACATCGCGGCCATGCGCCGCTCCCTCGACGCTCCGGCGACGCGGAGCGTGGCGGTTGCACCCGCGAGGGCGGCGGCGGAGCCGAGGCCTCCCCGCAACAGCCTCAAGGAAAAGCTGGCGGCGGGCCGCTTCATCGTGAGCGTCGAGATCGACCCGCCGAAGGGACTCGCCGTCAACCGAACGATTGAGGCGGCTCAGCGCGTCCACGACGTGGGCGCGGACTGCGTCAATGTCGGCGACAGCCCCATGGCGGAGGTGCGCATGAGCGCTATTGCCATGGCGTCGCTGCTGCGGGAGCGCACGGGCCTCGATCCGATCGTTCATTGCTCGACGCGCGACCGCAACGTCATGGCCCTTCAAGCCGACCTGATGGGCGCGCACGCCCTGGGCCTGCGCAACGTGCTCTGCATCAAAGGAGACCCGCACGCCCTGGGCAGCTACTCGACCGCGACCGCGGTCTGGGACGTGAACGCACTCGGCTTGATGCGGATCCTCAAGGGCTTCAACGCCGGCCACGACGCCATCGACAACCCTGTGAGGCCGGCGACGCGCTTCTTCGTCGGCGCCGCCGTGAACCCGGTGGCCGAGGACATCGAGGCCGAGGTCAAGCTGTTGAGGCGTAAAGTTGCCGCGGGCGCCGACTTCGCTCTCTCACAGGCGGTCTTCGAGGTCGAGGCCGTCGAGCGGTTCCTGGAGCGGCTGAAAGACCCGCCGCTGCCGATTATCCTTGGGATATGGCCAATTCACTCAGCCCGACAGGCCGCGTTCTTGAACGAGCGCGTGATCCCCGTACCGGCCCGGATCGCCGAAGCGATAGAGCGGGCGGGGGACGGCGGCGAACAGCGCGGGCTCGAGCTGGCGAGCCGCCTGGTGGAGCGCGTGCGGCCGCTGGTCCAGGGCGTCTACTTCATACCGTCGTTCAGCCGCTACGAAGGCATCATCGAGCTCACGGCCGCGGCCCGCGCACTGGCGGAGTGACGGCCTTGCGCCACCTCCTCTGGCCGGCGGTCATCGGTATCGCCTGCTTCGCGCTTGCGGCCTGCGGCGTTGGCGCCAAGAGCGCGGCTGTCCCTGTCGATGCTCCGTCTCCGGCGCCTGAAGCCACGGCAGCATCCAACGACGATTTCCTGGTCGGGAAGCCCCAGAACCGAGCCGGGATCGGCGATGTCGACCGCGTGTTCGAGCGCTACGCCGACACGCGCGCCGACATGATCGCGCAGTACCGCGCGCAACCCTGGTTCAAGGACGGCCTGACCCGGGATGAAGCGCTGTTCGTGGAGCGGGGCCTGACCTTCGTCGCATCCTACTCGGGACCGCGGCGAGCCTATGTCCGCCCGGAAACGATCGAGCAGAAGCTGTTCAAGTACGAGCGCGTGCCCGTGCAGCAGGGCGAGGTGGAGCTTCTGTTGATTTACGAACCCGGGCAGGACGCGGAGCGCGAGATGACCGTCTTGCGCAACGTCATACCCGCCCTCGAAGCCATGATTGGGGTCCAGTTCCCGGAACGGGTCCTGACGGTCATCAACGGCAACTTCGAGATCAACGACTTCAACGACGGCCAGTTCATTCGCATCGCCAGCTGCTGCACGCTGGCGCCTTCGATCCTGGCGCACGAGCTTTCCCACACCTACTGGTCGATGGCGCCTTCCTGGTTCGACGAGGGCATGGCCGACATCTACTCGAACCTCGTGATCGCCCGCCTGAACAAGGAAGCCCCGAGCGGCTGGCGCAACGTGCCGGTCGACGTTGAGGCCTACTACCGCTCCCGCAAGTCGCTCTTCGAGTCGGGCCGCTTCCCGGACATGATCCTGCCTCGCCGGCTGGCCTCGGACGGACTCTACGAGGTCGCCGACTATTTCCTCCTGGACATCCGGCATCAAATCGGCGAGACGGCGTTCACGGAGGCGGTACGGGAGATCTATCTCGCGTCGGACTTCGGCCGCGTGCACCTGCGGGACAAGCGGCTTGAAGACAAGTTCCTCAAGCACTCCAGACCGGACCAGCGCCAGGGCATCATGGACCTCTTCAACCGGATGATCTGGGGCGATAACGGCGAGCGATATCACCAGCTCCAGGAGCTGGACGGGACGTAGGGGCGCAAGCCCGTCCTTCGCAGACGTTTGACAGTCGGCCGGCTTTCCGATCAAGATCGCGCCAGCTTATGCCCAGCGAACGCATTCAACGCCGGATCGACCGCCTGTTGGACACGGCGGAAGAGGCTGCCGACCGTAAAGATTGGCCGGCGGCCGCCGAAGCTGCACGCGAGGCGCTCTCGCTCGATGCGGAGAACGACGACGCTAAAGCGCTACTCGGGGCCGCGGAGAGCATGCTCCCGGGCGCGAGGCAGCTTCCGGCGTCTGGGGACCGTGCAGCGGCCGCCGAGCGCTCCGAGGCGGCGGTCACACCTCTCCCCGCTTCTTTCGCCGCCGGCCGTTACCGGGTGCAGCGCTTCCTGGGCGAGGGCGGGCGCAAGCGCGTCTACCTCGCCCACGACACCCGCCTCGACCGCGACGTCGCCCTGGCCGTGATCAAGACCGAGGGGCTCGACATGGCCGGCCTCGCCCGCGTGCGCAACGAAGCCCAGGCCATGGCCCGCCTCGGCGACCACCCCAACATCGTCACCGTCTTCGACGTGCTCGAGGAGGCAGCACCGGGACCACGTAGCCGAGACTTTCCAGCCTTGGCGTCCGCCGTGCCCTACATCGTCTCCCAGTACATGGCCGGCGGCTCGGTCGAAGACCTCATTGCGAAGGCTGAGGACCACCGGCTACCCACCGACGAGGTGCTCTCGATCGCCACCCAGGTCTGCGCCGCCCTCGACCACGCCCACCGCCAGGGCATCGTCCACCGCGACGTCAAGCCCGGTAACGTGTGGCTGGCAGGAGAACCAACAAGGGATGTAGGCGGGCCGCTTCAGCCGCCCGCAGGGGGTTCTGGTGGGGACGGCCGGACGGCCGCTCGCCCTTCGAGTCCCTCAGGGCGAGACGCGGGCGCCTCGTCCGGCGCAAGCGCGGCATCTCAATCTCGGGCCTCGTCCGGTTTCGTCCCTTCGAGTGCCTCAGGGCGAGCTCTTCGAGAACCTCCGGACGAGCGGGCTGGCGCCCGCCCCCCAACCTCCCCACGGGCAGAGGCCGCCAGGGCGAGTTCCCTCCCCACCGCCAAGCTCGGCGACTTCGGGCTCGCCGTCGCCCTCGACCGCTCGCGTGTGACCATGGCGGGCATGATGCTCGGCACAGTGGCATACATGCCGCCGGAGCAGGCTCTTGGCGGCGAGAGCACGCCGAAGGCCGACCTCTACTCCCTCGGCTGCATGCTGTACGAGATGGTCACGGGGCGGCCGCCCTTCCTGGGCGAGGACCCGACGGCGGTAATAAGCCAGCACATCAACACGCCGCCGGTGGCGCCTTCCTGGCTCACGGAGCGCTGCCCGCCCGACCTCGAAGCGGTCATCCTCCACCTCCTGGCGAAGTCGCCCGACACCAGGCCGGAGTCGGCCGCGGAGGTCAGGGCGGCGCTGGCGAAGGTCGACCCGGCGCAGAAGTCGGCCTCGCACTCCGACTCGACCGAGAACCCGCTCGACCGCCTCGCGCGCGGCGTCTTCGTCGGGCGGCAAGCCGAGCTGGAGAAGCTGCGTAAGGCGTTCGACGAGGCCTTCGCCGGGCACGGCTCCCTCGTCATGCTCGTCGGCGAGCCCGGCATCGGCAAGACGCGCACGGCCCAGGAGCTGGAGACTTACGCGAGGATGCGCGGCGCCCAGGTGCTCTGGGGCCGGACTCACGAGACCGGCGGCGCCCCCGCCTACTGGCCCTGGTACCAGGTCGGCAACGCCTACGCCGCCGCCAACGACATCGCGGCGATCGGCCCGCAGTTGCCGCCGGGCGCCAACGGCGAGCTCTCGCGCATCTTCACCTGGCTCAGGCAGCAGCCGAACTTCGTCGAGCCGGAGCCGATCACCGACCCGGAGTCGGCCCAGTTCCGCCTCTTCGAGGCCTACGCCGCCTTCATCCGGGCGATGGCGACTCAGACGCCCCTGCTCATCGCCCTCGACGACCTCCACTGGGCCGACAAGCCCTCGCTCTTGCTCCTCCAGCATCTGGGCCGGGAGCTGTCGCGGCTTCGCGTCCTGATCGTCGGCAACTACCGCGACACCGACCTCTCGCGCACGCACCCGCTGTCGGAGGCGCTGGCCGGCCTGAACCGCGACCCCGGCTTCGCCCGCGTCGTCCTCCGCGGCCTCTCCAGGGCCGAGGTCGCGAACTACATCCGGGCGGCGGCGAACGTCGAGCCCGGTCGCGAGGTACTCGACCGCATCTACGAGGAGACGGAGGGCAACGCCTTCTTCCTCAGTGAAGTCGTGAACCTTATGGCCCAGGAAGGCACCCTGACCAAGGAGTCGGTCTCAGAGATTCGCATCCCCGACGGCGTCCGCGAGGCCCTGGGCCGGCGCCTGAACCGCCTCTCCGAGGAGGCGAACGAGCTCCTGCAGGTGGCGGCCATCATAGGCCGCGAGTTCACCTACGATATGCTGACGCTCCTTGGCGACCGCGACGAGGAGGCACTGCTGAAGCTGATCGAGCAGGCGCTCGATGGCCGCGTGATCGAGGAGATGGGGCAGGCGGGGCGCTACCGCTTCACCCACGCCCAGATGCAAGAGACGCTGCTGGAGGAGCTTTCGACCACCCGGCGCGTGCGTCTGCACGGCCGGGTCGCGGAGGCGCTGGAGAAGCGCTGGGGCGAGCAGTTGGCGCGGGAACGGGCGCCGCGGCTGGCCCATCACTTCGTCGAGGCGTCGATGCTCTCGCCCCGCCACGCCCAAAAGGGCGTCCTCTACTCGAAGCTCGCTGCTGAGGAGTCAGAGGCGCGCAGCGCCTGGGACGAGGCGGCGCGCCACTACGAGAGCTGCCTCACCCTGATCACGGCCTCCCAGGAGGCTCTCGGCGAGGACGAGGCGGCGCTCCTCGTGGAATTGGGACGCTGCCTCCGCTACGCCAACCAGATCAGGCCGGCCTGGCGGTCCTTGATGCGCGCGACGACCATCTACCGCGCTCGCGGCGACGGCGCCGGCATGGCCCGCGCCGCCCTCGAGGCAAGCGAGATATTACCCCCCAGAGATCGGCTCGTCGCCCTATGCGAAGAGGCCCTGAATGCGCTCGGCGAGTCCGATCTCCGTCTTCGGGCGCGCTTGTTACTCATGCGTGCCGGCTGGGAGTTCGATGACGCTTCCAAGGCAGCGGCCGCGGAGGCTGCAAGGATTGCGAATACGTTGGACGATCCCGCCCTCCTTGGCCGCCTGGTAGCCAGGGAAGCATGGGAGGCTTTCGGCGAGAAGCAACTAGACGAAGGCGTTTCTCTATTTCGGCGCGCCCACGCCTTGCTCGACGATGGAGGCGACCGCCAGGGGGCAGCCAGTAGCCTCTTTTGGGTGGCCGCCTGGATATTGTTCGAGGGCAAGCTCGACGAAGGAATAGCGGCTACTCAGGACGACCTCGCTTACGGCCGCAAGTTCCGGTTCTATGAACTTAACTGCCTGGCTTACCTGCAGGCAGCGGCCTTGATCCGCTGCGACTTCCAGCAGTTCGACGCTATCCTGAACGAGGTGACGGGCGACCACCATTGGATTCCCATGCTCCGCGCCGCTAGAGCCGAGATGGCCGGCGATACGGATGCCGCCCTCAAACTGGCGCCCACCCCGGACACGCCCGGTGGCACGGCGGAAGTTCTTCTTGCTCAGCTGTTGGGAAGCCTGGCCCGGACCAGATTCAACGCCGGCCATGAGGACGAAGCAAGAAAGTACGTGGCGGAATGTAGCAAGCAGCTAGGTCAGGTGATGCTCGCACCAAACTCAGCCGCCTTTATCACCGCCCGTCATGAATTTCGTATTTATGCGATAGCGGAGCTGGACGAATGCTTACCCGCCCTTGGCGACGAATCTCTAATCCAGGCTCTCTATGAAGAACTCGTCGAGTGGAAGATTCTCAGGTATTCCCCAGCTGACGCCCGCGGCCTCGACCACATCCGCGGCGCCCTCGCGTTGAGGCTTGAGCGCATCGATGAGGCGGAAGCGTGGTACCGCACCGGCCTCGAGTGGTCCGAGCGCGAGGGCTGCCCCGTCGAAGCCGGGCGCTGCCTCCACGGGCTGGCCGAGGTCGCGGAGCGGCGCGGCCAGACGCGGGAGGCGCTGCAGCACCTCGACCGCGCCATCGCCCTCTTCCAGCAGCACGGCGCCCGGCTTTACCTCGACCGCGCCCTGGCGCTGAAGCTGCGCCTTCAGGGCGTCTCGTCGGCCTCGTTCAAGACGTCGATCGAGGCCGTGACGGAGTCCGTCCAGGCCGAGAGGCCCGCCCTGCCGGACTGGACCTCCGCCCCCGAGGGCACCGTCACCATCCTCTTCTCCGACATCGAGGACTCGACAGTACTCACGGAGCGCCTCGGCGACCAGGCCTGGATGGCCCTCCTCCAGAAGCACAACGACCTCATCCGGACTCAACTCCGCGCCCACGGCGGCTTCGAGGTCAAGACGATCGGCGACGGCTTCATGGTCGCCTTCCAGAGCGCCCGGCGCGCGCTCGAATGCGCCATCGAGATACAAAGGGCGATGGCATCGCTCGAAGCTCCCGTCCTTCGAGAACCTCAGGATGGACAAGCGGACGCTCCATCTGTCCATCCTGAGTTCATCGAAGGACGCGGGGCGTCCGAGAACACGATCAAGGTCCGCATCGGCCTGCACGCCGGCGAGGCGATCAAGGACAAGGACGACTTCTACGGCCGCAACGTCATCCTGGCCTCTCGCATCGGCGGCATCGCCACCGGCGGTCAGGTGCTGGTTTCGTCGACGCTGCGCGACCTCGTGCAGGGCGCAGGCTTCCGCTTCGACGACGGCCGCGACGTGGAGCTGAAGGGGCTGACGGGAAAGCAGCGCATCTACGAGGTCGCGTGGGGAACGTGACGGCGCCGCCGTCAACGCTCGGTCACCGCCGTCGCGCCTGCGCGTGCAAGCGCCGCGCCTGCCACAGGTGCTCGAGGTCGTGCTCGTGGATGCCGCGGGCGATGTCGTAGATCGAGATGCGGCCGCGGTAGGGATGGATGCCGCAGCGCTCCCAGTCCTGCTCGTCGAGCATACGCAGTAGCCACACGGTCTCTTCGCGGGCCTCCTCGCACTCGTTTAGGATCTGGTACAGCGGTTCCTGGCGATAGTCGCGCTCGGACGGCAGGATGTCGAGAGCCTCGTCGGGAAGCTCCGGCTCGCGGTTGTGGGCGATCAGCTCTATCTGGCGGCGATAGAGGGCGTCGGCATCACGCAGGTGGGCGGCGACCTCCTTCAAGCACCACTCGTCCTCAGCCGGACGCCAGCGCAGGCCGTCCTCGCTGACCCCCATGAACTGGCCGAACAGCTCACCCGCCGCTTCCCGCACGGCCTTGAGCAGCCAGCGACGCTGGCCTGAGTCGGCGTCGTACGTCACGAGAGAATTCTAGCGATTCACGACCGAACATTTCCCTTCCGTCCGGCATGCACGCCCGGACTTGGGGCGGGTGCAGTGCTCGTCGTTACGTCGACTTAACCCCGTGGGCTGCGTAGCGAGGCATCGGATTCCTCTTCAGAGATAGTCGGCGAAGGCCGGCCTCAGCCGGGCGAAGATCCAGGCGCCGAGGACGAGGACCAAGGCCGTGGTCACCAGCGAGGGCCAGAGGTCGAGGCCGGGGAGATCATTGCTCACCATCAGGTTGCGCCAGCCCTCCATCAGAGGGGCAAGCGGGTTTGCCTTGAGGAAGTCGCCGTAAGGCTTCGGCACCTCGGACAGCGGGTAGAGGATCGGGGTGACATAGAACAGGAGGTTCAGGAGCACCTCGACGAGGTGCTCGAGGTCGCGGAAATGCACGTCGAGCGCGGACAGCCCCAGCGACAGGCCCATCATCAAGGCCAACTCCGTGCCCAGGAGCAGGGGGATGCCCACGATCCAGGCCGGACCCGGCTCGCGTCCGGCGAGGAGGAGGAAGACCACCAGCACCGGGATCGAGAGGAGGAAGTGGACCATGTTGTTCGCGATCGTCGCCAGGGGCAGGACGTAGGAGGGGAAGGGCACTTTCTTCAGGAGGGTGCCGTTATTCACGAAAAGCGGGGTCGTGAACATGACCGAGGTCTGGAACAACGTCCAGGGAAGCAGGGCGCTGAGGAGGAAGAGGTGATAGGGAACTTCGGTGTCCACCTTCAGGACCTTGCGCAGGGCAAACCAGACAACGAGCCCGAAGAGCAGAGGCTTGGCCGCGGTCCAGAAGAAGCCCAGGACGGTGTCCTGGTAGCGGAGCTTGAGGTCGCGCCGCGTCAGGAGATAGAGTAGCTCCCAGGCGTGGCGGGCCTCTTCCAGGCGCCTTTCGGCGGTCGCGGGGGCGGCGACGGCGGTCATGGGCGGAATCGTAGCATGGCGGCGCCGAGTGCTAAGTCCCGCCGAAGGCCGTACCCGCGAGCCATGCGCCTCTAAGGAACGCCCCAGCGTCTCAGGCGTGTTTGACCCACCAGAAGACGGCTGCGATGATCCGTCGTAATTGAGCGTCGCCGCCCTTCCTTACACGCTTCTCCTGCTCCTGGGACAGTTCACGGCCGGCTGCGCCTTCGTCCTTCTGGCGGTGCAGGTCCGCGGGACGTTCGAGGCGACCTTCCTCCGCACCTGCTCCTGGCTCGCCGTCGCGGGCGCGCTGCTCCTGGCCATAACGCTGCTGGTAATCGATCCAAGACCCGTCGTGGACGGCTTCAGGCTCGATTCCAGCCTCATAAGCCCGCTGCGCGCGGTGTCCATGGCCCTCATGCTGTTTAGCTTCGCTTACGGCTATTTCCTCAGACGGGAAGAGGACGCGTTTCTCGCTTATGCGACCGGCGCCACGACGGCGGGCCTCGGCGCCCTCTCGTTGATCATGCTGGCCGATCTCGTGCACGAGCCGACCTGGAGCATCGCCGGGCCGCTGCTGACGCTGTTCTCAGGCGCCCTGACGCTCGGCGTCGTCACGGTCGCGATGATCTGGGGCCACTGGTACCTGGTGAACCCGAACTTGCCAGAAGGGCCTCTGAACGAGATGGCCCTCGTGGCGCTGGCCGCGCTCACGCTGGAGCTGGGGGTCACGGCGGTCAACGCCGTGGTGCCCGCGGGACAGAAGATCGTCTCCGACGCCCTGCTGGCCGTGGCGCTGCCCGAGAACCCGGCCTTCTGGCTGCGCATCGGCATCGGCCTGATTTTCCCCGCCATCCTGACCTTTATGGCCTACAAGTCGAGCACGGAAAGGGCGATGATGTCAGCCACGGGGCTGCTCTACATCGCGGTCGGCGCGGTGCTGGCGGGAGAGGCGCTCGGCCGCGGTCTCCTCTTCGTCACGGCCTCGCCCGTGTAGAGCGAGCGGCTTATCTATTCCCCGGGGGCGGAGCGGTCAAACCAGCGTGGGACAGGCTGAAGGGCTGGCCCACGTGAAACTCTAATGCCGAGCTTGGGAGATTGAGATGCGCATTCTAGTCATTGGTCAGGCCGCCTTCGGCCAGGACGTCTTCAGCAAATTGCGCGAAGCCGGCGAAGAGGTCGTCGCGGTGGCGGCGCCCGCGCAGTCGCTTTCCGGCCGGGCGGACCGGCTGCGCGCGGCCGCCGACGCGGCGGGCATAACCGCCGTCGAGACCTCGAAGCTCAAAGAGCTTGAAACCCAGCAGACGCTCCGCGGGCTCCGGCCCGAGCTGGGGGTCATGGTCTATGTGAGCGACCTGATCCCGATCGAGGTGCTCAACCTTCCCGAGCACGGCACCATCCAGTACCACCCTTCCTTGCTGCCCAGGCACAGAGGCCGCAGCTCAATCAACTGGGCGATTATCCAGGGAGACAAAAAGACCGGCGTTTCGATCTTCTGGCCCGATGCCGGCTGGGACACCGGCCCGGTGCTCCTGCAGCGCGAGGTGGAGATCGGCCCCGAGGACACGACCGGCAGCCTCTACTACGACAAGCTCTACCCCATGGGGATCGAGATGATCATCGAGTCGGCGCGTCTCGTGGCCGCGGGCAAGGCGGCCAAGAGCGTCCAGGACGAAAGCCGGGCAACCTATGAGAAGCCCTGCGAGGACCCTCTCGTGCGCATCGATTGGCGGCGCCCGGTCCGGGAGGTCTTTAACCTGGTGCGAGGCTGCGACCCCAGCCCCGGCGCCTGGACCCGATACGCCGGCCAGAAGGTGCGGGTCCTGGACGCCCGCTTGCGAGCCCCGGCCGACGCCGGGCCGGGCGTCATTGCCTCAATTGCCGCCGACGGCGTCGTCGTCAGCGGCGAGGGGGGATCGCTGATCGTGCGGAAGATGCAGGGCGAGGGCGGGCCGGCCGTCGCGGCGGCGGAGTTCGCGGCGCAGGCGGGATTCAAGGCCGGCGATCGATTCTTGAACCCGAAGCCGGCGTCACACGAAAGCGCGAAGTCGTGACACAGCAACACCCGATGGCCACCCGCCGGCGCGCCCGGTCGAGACCTTTATGGCGGTGGCGCCCGACGCCCCGAACGTGCAGCGGCGGCTGATGTTCGGCATGGCGGCCACCTTCGCCGGCGGCAACATGTTCGCCGGCCTCTACGAGTCATCGATGACCCTGCGCCTGCCCGCGGATAAGCGGGCAAGAATTCATGGCGCTCGGGGGGGCGCGGCCGTTCGAGCCCATGCCGGGCCGGGTGATGAAGGAACACGTGGCCGTGCCCGAAGCGATGCTGGCCGACCGCGCGACCCTCTCGAGGTGGGCGAAGGCCCCCCTCGAATACGTCTCGGCGCTACCGGCCAAGCCGGCGGCTACTGGACGACGCCGGCCTCGCGCAGCTTCGTGACCTCTTCGCCGGCCAGCCCGGCCTCACGCAAGTAGCGGTCGCTGTCTCGACCCAGGGGCGGGGCCGCGCCCTGGGCGCGCATCACCGACTTCGAGAACTTGAGGATCGGCGCCACCATGGTCTGGGCGCCGGAGAGGTCGTGCTCGAGCTGGACCATCATCTCGTTTTCGAGGACCTGGGGCTCCTCCGACATATCCTCGGGGAAGTTCACGGGACCGGCGGGCACGCCCTCGCGTTCGAAGACCTCCATCCACTCCGCGGACGTCTTTGCCCTGACCTTCTCCTCGATCTCTCTGACCGCCTGCTCGGCCTTTCTGAGGTATTCGGGGTCAAGGGGGGCGAAGTTTGGATCGGCGATTCCGAGGTATTCGGTTTCGAGGGCGCTGCGCACCTTCGCCCAGAGCGAGGCCGAAAGGGCTCCTATGGCCACCGCTCCATCTTTAGTCCGATAGGTGCGGTAGTAGATGTTGCTGCCGAGGAGGGCGCGATAGGGGTTTCGGGCCGCCACCAACTCCGCGTAGCTGACGCCCTGCCTCTGCATTTCGCGCCGGCGCTCGCGCGCGGGCGCTCGCATCGCCGCGTCGGCGACCGGATGTTCCATCACCACGCCGCCCTGAAAGGCGAGAGCGGTAGCGAGCAGGGATGCCTCCACCATCTGGCCCTCGCCCGTGCGCTGGCGGTGGAACAGGGCGGACGTGACGGCCCAGGCGATTGCCAGCCCCGTGGCGTAGTCGGCGATTGCGGTGGACGTGATGAGCTCGGGGCGGCCGTCCGCGGACACCTTGCCTTCGCCCGCCATGAGGCCGGAGACGGCCTGGACGACAATGTCATAGCCGGGGCGGTGCGACCACGGCCCCCGTCGCCCGAAGGCCGTGTTGTCCACGTAGATCAGGTCGGGCCGGATCGCCGACAGGGTTGGGTAGTCTATGTGGAGGTTGGCGGCGACGTCCGGCCGGTAGTTGATCACCACGACGTCGACGGACGGGACCAGTCGATGGACGATGTCCTGGGCGCGAGGGTCGGACAGCTCGAGGACGAGTGACTGCTTGCCCCGGTTCAGCTCCTGGAAAGTCTTCGACTCACCGGGCATGAACTGGCCGAAGACGCGCCAGGGCTCGCCGCCGGGCGGCTCGACCTTGATCACCTCGGCGCCCTGGTCGGCGAGCATCATGCAGCCGAAGGGCCCGGCGATGATCTGGGTGAACTCCAGAATGCGGATGCCATCGAGGGGACCGGAAGCCATAGTCATCACCTGCAGCTTAGTCGCGGCGGAGCCAACCGCCGCCGCGTCATTCTACTTTGTAGGTGCTCAGAAAAGCTTCAGAACCGCCGCGGCTCAAGCCTCGAGCCGCTGAGCGATGACGTACCAGTACCCGTCCGGGTCCTGGAGGAGGAACTCGCGCACGCCGAAAGGCTTGTCGGCGGGCGCCTCGGCAGGCTCGAAGCCGGCTTCTCGGATGTTCGCGAAGGCGCCGTCGACGTCGTCCACGTACAGGTACATGGCGGCGCCCACGTCGGTCCGCTGCCACGATGCGGGGTCAAAGGCATGGTCGTGCTCCTGGCTGTCGTCGTGGTCTAAGAAGCGCACCACGCCACGCGAGACCATGATGGCCACTTCGCCGTTCTCCAGGCGCGCCCAGAAGAGCCCGCCGTGCTCGTCCGTGCTGGCTTTGACCTCGAAGCCGAGGGCGTCTCGGTAGAAGGCGAGACTGCGGTCGAGGTCGCGGACACGCAGGTAAGGGATGGCGCGGTTGACCTTCATGCTTGTCTCGCTTTCAGGGTCTGTGCGAGGCGAGAGTCGCGGCCGGCGATTGACCGCGTCGCGCGGCGGGGAGCACCATTCCGGATAGGAATCGATTATGAAGTATCGGTGGCTGGCCGTCCTCGCCGCGGTCGCCGTCTGCACGGGCTGCGGAGTGCCGGACCCCAGTCTCGACCTGACGCCCGCGCCGCGCATAACGAGCGTTCCTTCCGCACGCGGGCTTGTCATCGTGCCGACGCCGGCGCCGGCCCAGACCGTCGTCGGACGCCTGCCGCCGGCAAACGCGGTCGCGACGCCAGCCCGGCCGGCGCTGTCGGGAGCGGTGATCGATCAGAAGCTGGAGAAAGGCCTGGAGAACCTGATCGCAAACAAGAAGGACGACTACGCCGTCTACGTGAAGGACCTGGGAACGAGGCGAGTCGCGGCCGTGAACGAGGACAAGGTCTTCTACGCGGCCTCACTGTTCAAGGTCCCGGTGATGTTCGAGGTCTTTCGCCAGCATGCCCTGGGGATCATCGACCTCAACGAGAGCCTCACGGTTACCGAGTACTACGCGGCCTTCGACCTGGGCACGCAAGCGACGCGGGAGGGCGACCAGGTCACAATCGCCGACGCGCTGCGCTTTATGATGTCGGTCAGCGACAACACCTCGGCCAACATGCTGCTGGACCGAGTCGGCTCGCCGAACGTCAGCGCCACCCTCGCCGCGCTGGGAGCGCGGGACACCAACCTGCTCACGGAGGACCTGCCGCTCACTGCCGCGGACATGGGAATACTCCTGGAGACGATCGCGGCCGGGGCCGGCCTCGACGAAGAATCGAAGGCCCAGATGCTCGCTCTAATGGCGAGCGAGGCGGCCGACAACGGGCTTGCCGCCGGCGTGCCCAGAGGCACTATCGTCGCCCACAAGACCGGCAATTGGGACAACGCCACCCACGACGCCGGCGTCGTCTTCTCGCCGCGCGGGAGCTACGTCATCGTGGTGTTATCGTCGAAGGACCACGACACCGCCCTGATTCGCGACATATCCAGCTTCGTTTACCTCTACTTCAACCCGGCTGGGCGCTGAGGCGCGGCGCCCGGCTTAGATTCAGCCCGGAAGCGAGAGACAGTGCCCAATCGAATCGAGGCGGCGGGCCATGAACGCCTGACTCGGGGTTCGGCAGGGACGCCATGATTCAGGTTCAAGGCTCACTTTGGATCTGTCCGCGGGTCGCTTCCTCAATCCTCTTCGCCTGCTCGCCCTGCACCCTGAAGAACAGCCCTTCCGCTTCCGCGAGGAGGGCGCCGCCGGCGCCGCGCAGCTCGGCCGTGACCTCGAGCGTCCGGCCGCGGTCGCGCTCGATGCGGCCGCGGACCTCGAGGGGCTCGCCGACGGGGACGATAGCGCGGAAGCGCATCTTCATCTTGCCGGTGACGGCCCAAACGCCACGACCGTAAGTCGCCCAACCCATCGCCTCGTCGAGAACGGCCGAGACTATGCCGCCGTGGACGAAGCCGGGATAGCCCTGGTGCTCCCGGCGCGCGACGAAGGGCGCGATCGCCCACTCGCCCTCCATACGGAAGTGGAGGTGGAGGCCGATCGGGTTCAGGTCGCCACAGGCATAGCACCAGCGGGCGACGTCGGACGTCCCCTCAGACACGCCATGGCTCCAGAAACAAGAGGCAGGAAACCAAAGACAACGGCCGGACGGCGGGAATCACAGAGCATCAACCCGCGCGGAGCCGGAGATCAAGACCTCGCCCTTCTGGTTTACGCATTCGACGTTGTACTGGAGGGCGCCGTTCACCGGTCTCGCGGCGTTAGCGCGAGCCGTTACCGTATCACCGGGGCGGGCCGGGTTGCGGAAGCGAACGTCGAGGCGGCCGGAGTTGACCCAGGCCCGGCCGAAGGCAGCCGCCATCATCTCCGAGATGAACGCTAGCACGAGCATGCCGTGAGCAATTGTGCCGCCCAGCGGCGTCCCGCGGGCGAAATCCGCGTCGACGTGCACGGGGTTGAAGTCGCCGCTGGCGCGGGCATAGCCGTCGATCATGGCCTGGTCGATGGCCTTCACGACGGCAGCGACGTCCGGGGTGTTCACGAGGGCTCCGCGGGAGAAAGCACTGTCGCCCGCGCCGTGACGGCGGTGATCCCATTCACGGCGAGGTCGGACTCCAGGACCGAGACCACCCAGCCGCCCCGAATCGAGCGCTGGCTCAGCCGGGCCCGGCACTCGACCTTCTCGCCTTCAAGGACGGCGGCCATGCACTCGACCGACTCGCTGGCGTGGAGGGAGCCCGGCGGAAGCGCGACCTGGCGCAGCAGCTCGCCAAGGGCAAGGGCGGCGACCGCCAGGGGCGGGACGACGCCGCCCGCGTCCGCATAGACCGTGAGAGTGTCGCGGACGGCGTCTCGGTAGGCGCGGGCGTTGGCGGCGGTGACGGTGAAATGAGCGGGTGTGAACGCGTGTCCGGCACGAAGCTCGGTGAGGCTGAGCGTCACACGCGGGCGGGCGGGTCGGACATATAGGTGCGGCCCCAGGTCTCGAGACGCCGCAAAGCCTCGCCTAGCTCATGCCCCTTGGGCGTGAGCTCGTATTCGACCCAGGGCGGCATTACCGTAATCACATGGCGCTCGATCACGCCCAATTCCTCGAGGCCTTTGAGGCGGTCGCGCAGGGTGCGCGAGTTGCAGCCGCCGACGGCGCCCGCGAGTTCGTTAAACCTTCGCTTACCCCGCCGCAGCTCGTAGATGATGCGCGGAACCCACTTCTGTCCCAGGAGCGCGAGCGTGGCGCGGACGGGGCAGTATGAGGCGGATTCGTCGAGGACGAGCTTGCTGTCGCTGAAGAAGCGCTGGAGCGTCGTCACGGCCGTATTCTACACCAGCACCGGCAAAAAATGCGGAAGCGCCTATACAAAGCATTGCAAAGCGCCGAAGCTCAGCAGGCTTGGGTTTGTGCTTCGGGCTTTGTCCTCGACCCTATCTCGCGGCCTGCTGCGACGGCGCCCGCTGAAGGATGATCTCGTTGCTGGGCTTCGTGACTGTGTTAGCGACCACCTCCAGGGTGACCCACATGTTGCTGATGGGACCCGAGGAGTCGGGCTGAGGCTTCACGATCAGATGCGCTGAGCCGTCGTTGCGGGGATTGAAGGCGCCCATACTCACGGTCCGGTCACCGCGGCTGGCCCAGAGCTGGTAGGCGAGCGTAAAGCTTATCGACGGCAGGTTTTGGCAGTAGAGAGCGCCGATCGATTGCTTGGTGCTCCACACGTAGCGACAGTTCGCCTCCGGCGCCAGGCTGGTGCCCTGGAGCTCCGTCGGGATCAAGTCCGGGTCGAGAGCCAGGACGATGAGTGTCGATTGCTCTTCGAGCGTGCTGACCATCTGTCGCTGCTGGTTTTTCGTCGAGGCCAGGTCACTTTGCAAGCGGAGCAGGGCCGTTCGCTGTTCCTCATCGAGCTGCGTCAGCTGGGCGAGGCCCTGGTTTTTCTTCTCGAGCTCGTTCACCTGAGCCGAAAGAACGATGGCCCAAGTCAGGCCGCCGATAGCGAGGCCGAGGAAGACGGCGGCAGCGGCGGCCCACCAGCGCGAGCCCTGCAGGAGTGTTGAGGGCGTCAAGCGTGGCCGCGCTCCTACACCACCTAAGACCAGATCGCGAAGGCGCGGCCGAGCCCGGTAACGCGGCGTGGCCAGCGCGATATGGTCGACGGTGGTGCGGTAGGCGCGCGCCAACTCCGCGCACCCGGGGCATTCGTCGAGGTGAACTTCGACGCGCCTGGCCGCCCGCTGATCAAGAGCGCCGAGGGCGTAAGCTTCTATGTCTTCTCTTACCGAATCGCAGTCCACCTACCGTGTCCGCTCCCGTTGTTCGATTAGCGCGGCCCGGAGCTTCTGCAAACCGAGCCGAATTCGCGTCTTGATCGTGCCCAGGGGCTGGTGGAGCCCCAGGGCTATCTCATGCTGGGTGTAGCCGCCGAAGTAAGCCAACTCGATGGCGAGCCGCTGCTCCGTCGGCAGGGCGGCCAGCGCCCTCTGGACGATGATGCGGTCGTCGCTGAGGAGCGCCGAGTCGGCCGGGTCCTCAGCCGGAGCGGTCGCGAGCATCTCTTCGGCAGCGATTCCCGGCGGTGTCTCGTGGCGGAACCGCCGCCCGCGGCTCCTCCTCTCGTCGATAGCCCGGTTGCGAGCCACACTAAGCAGCCAGGTTACGAACCGGCCACGGGTGGCGTTGAACAGGTCCGGCCGCCGCCAGAGCCGGAGGAAGACCTCCTGGGCGATGTCCTCGGCCAATTGGACATCACCAACCACGCGCAGAGACACGGAATAAACGAAGTCGCCGTATCGACCGTAGAGCGCTTCCAGCGCCCTGACGTCGCGCCGGGCGAGAAGGACTACAAGTCGATCGTCGCCCGCTGTAGCGTAGTCGAGAGGTCGATCCGCCTCCGCGTCCTCGCCCGTAGCTGCTCTAATAACATCTACGTGCCAGGAACCGCTGCGGATTTGCGCGGCTGGCTCGTCCGCTTCGAAGGGCATGCTTGACCCTCCCTAGTGGCCATAATAGCGCAGTGGAGCGATCAGGGGAGCTTTCAACCGCTGATGAAATTAAAAGCCTCTATAGCCGCTATAGCAGTTGGCCTCGGTCTGACGAAGCTTGCCGGGGATTTCGCGTCCGTCAGGTATGAGGACCTCGACCTGCGCGACGCTACGCCGCCCGGCAAGACCGTCGCGATAAACGGTCTCCGCCTCCACTACGAGGAGGCGGGGAGTGGCGACCCGGTCGTGTTCCTTCACGGCCTCGGCGCCTCAACCTTCAGCTTCCGCAAGAACCTAGATGTGGCCGGTCGCGGCTTCCATGCCGTCGCAATAGATATGCCGGGCCATGGGTACTCTAGCCGCGACGTCGCCGACCTGTCGCTATCGGCGCAGACCGGCTATCTGCGGGTCTTTCTCGACGCCCTGGGGATAGACCGAGCGTCGCTGGTCGGCCACTCGATGGGTGGGACGGTTGCCCAACGCTTTGCCCTGGCGTATCCGGACCGGGTCCGGCGCCTGGTCCTCATCGCCTCGACCACCGACCGCCAGATGCGGTCGGGCTCGAAGCCGGGCCGCGTCGTGGCGCCCTTCCTGCCGGCCCTCCTGGGGGCCGTCTTTTTCAATCCAGCATTGCGTGACTTCTGGCACCGCGCAGCCGTCGTCGATCCCGGCCACCTCACGCCGGAGGTGCTCGCCGGATACGCCCGGCCGGGACACATAAGAGGTCACATGGATGCGTACAAGCGATTTCTCGTCGACCGCACGAGAGACGGACCAATCGATGCCGCGCGGATTAGGGCGCCGACGCTGGTCCTGTGGGGAGCAAGAGACAGGCTCGTGCCTCTGCGCACGGCCGACGAGCTGGCGCGCCTGATCCCGGACTCGCGCCTGCGCGTCATCCCCAGGGCCGGCCACTGGGTCCAGGAAGAGCAACCGGAAGAGGTGAACTCGGCCCTGTTGGAGTTCCTCCGGGAACCCTGATCGAGGGGAAGGCAGCTCGGAAGCCGAGCCGCCGGTGGCCGACCGCCGGGCACCGGCGGATTCCTGTATCCTCAGGAAAACTTGGTTCGGAGGCGCCATGGCAACCCTCGCGGAGAAGGAAGAGATAGTCGCCGGCCTGGAGCGTACCGTCGGAGAGTGCCTGGCCTTCTTCGAAGGTCCGGGCCAGCGGAGCACAGTGCGTATCGACCGCTGGGGCGCCCGCGACGTGCTGGCTCACTTCATCTACTGGCACTACGCGACCGCCTGGGGCATCAACGGCGCCGCCCGCGGCGGACCGGCCTGGCAGCTGCCCGCGACCGAGGACCCGGCACAGATGGCCGACAGGGTGAATGCGAACGCGCTCGCCCTGCACGAAGGTGAAGGCTTCGCCGACCTTGTCGCGCAGCTCAGGCGGGCGCAACAGCGCCTCGTGCAGGCGGCGCGGTCTTGTGATGATTGGGACGCCGCCGCGTTCCGCAGGGCCGACGCGAGTGAGACCTCCGTGGAACAGAGGCTGCGGACGATTACACGCCACTGGCAGACCCACGTGGAGGACCTGAAGAAGGCCGGCTGAGGTCTGGGTGGCTGCCGAAGGAGCGGCCTCCTCCTATACTCTGCCCAGCCGTTGAACAGGAGGCGCACCTGATGCCCGCGAGACCATTCGTCTATATCGCTTCCCGCCTGCCCGACGACTGCCTCGAGCGCGTGAAGGCGGCCTGTGACATGAGCGTGCGCGAAGCCGCCGGACGCGTGACTCCCGAGGAAGCCCTGGCGTCGCTGGAAGGCGCCTCGGGGATGCTCAACGGCAACGGCACGCGCCTCGACCACGCCTTCTTCGCCGAAGTTCCCGGGACGGTCCGCGTCATCTCTCAAATCGGCGTAGGCTACGACAACGTCGACGTCCCCGCGGCCACGGAAGCCGGCATCCTGATCTGCAACACGCCCGGCGTGCTTACCGACGCCGTCGCAGACCTGACATTGGGCCTGATCATCTCAATCTCGCGCCGGCTGCCGGAGTTCGCGACATACACTCGAGAAGGTGGTTGGGGCGTTAGACCGGGTCCGGCGATGGGCGCCGACGTGCACGGCAAGACCCTGGGCATCGTCGGCCTGGGCCGCATCGGCCGCGCCGTGGCCCGGCGGGCAAGCGCCTTCCGCCTGCGCGTCCTCTTCCACGACCGCTTCCTGGACGGCGGCCCGGAAGCGGACATCGCCCGCTACCGAGCTCTCGACGACCTGCTGCGTGAGTCCGACTACGTCACCCTCCACGTCGATTTGAACGAGACCAGCCACGCCATGATCGGCGCCCGCGAGCTGGCGCTGATGAAGCCCACGGCCTTCCTGATTAACACCTCGCGCGGTCCTGTTATCGACCAGGAGGCGCTGACGGAGGCGCTGCAGCGGCGGCAAATCGCCGGCGCCGCCCTCGACGTCCTGGAGCAGGAGCCGCCGCGCCCGGACGACCCGATCCTGAAGCTGGAGAACGTCATGATCCTTCCCCACACGGGAACGACGACCAACGAGACCCGCCGGGCCATGATCGACCTCGCGGTCGACAACTTGCTCGACGCTGTTCGAGGCCTGCAGCCGCGGGCGATGGTGAACCCCGAGGCCTGGAGCCCCCACAGCCGTTAGCGCGAAGTAAGGCCGAATGGCTGCCACGGGCGCGGCCGAATGACCCTTCGGCCTCGTATGAAGGCGCCTTATCGTCATTTCGATGGGTCGCGCGAGGCCGGCAGCAGTAATTGGCACGCGGGCGGCCAAGAAGGCGAGGCACCGATCGCGTGCCGCGCGGAAACGGCGTCTCAACCTCGTGCTGCTCGCCGGCGGCGCCGCCCTGGCGTCGGTTGCGGCTCTGATCGTCATCGGCGGCGCTTTTCGCAACGGAGGAGCCGCGGCCACCCACACGGGCCAGCGCGCGGGACGGACTCTCGGATCCGAGACCGCCCTGGTGGTCCTGACGGCGTGGGAAGACTTCCAGTGTCCGGTGTGCAAGGCCGCGAACGAGTCTGTCCTGGCCCAGATCGAGCGGAACTACGTGGACTCGGGCAAGGTCCAGCTTCAGTACCGTCACTATGCGTTCCTGGGCCAGGAGTCGATATGGGCGGCAGAAGCGGCCGAGTGCGCCGCCGAGCAGCACATGTTCTGGGCATACCACGACGCCTTGTTCAAGGCGCAGGCCGGCGAGAACCGTGGCGCGTTCTCGAAACTGAAGCTCGGCGGCCTCGCTGCGGCTGTCGGCCTGGACCGGACCTCGTTCGATGAGTGCCTGGTGAGCGACCGTTACAGGGGCGCGATCGAGAACGAGCGACACGAAGGCGAAGCCCTGGGCGTCGTGGGTACGCCGACCTTCTTCGTCGATGGCAAAGCGGTCGCGGACTGGCGCTCCTACGACGATTTCGCGGCCTTGATCGAGCGCGCGCTCGGCGGACGGTGAAGGCCAAGATCGCCTGGCGCCGCTTGCCTCTGCTTCTCGCCACTCTCGCCGGCGCCGGACTGGCGATAAGCATCTATCTGACGGCGTCCCACGCGGGTAACCGGCACATCGTTTGTGCGGGCCTGGGTGAATGCGAGTACGTCAACACCAGCGAGTACGCGGCCGTCGGCGGCGTACCGATCTCGCTATTCGGCGCGGCGCTGTACGCGAGTATGATCGCCGCCGCCCTGCTCTGGGCATTCGACCTCGGGGACGAACGGCGTCCCGTACTCTACTGGGGGCTTGCTCTCGCGGGCGCCGCCTACGCGGGCTACCTGACCTACGTGGAGCTCGCGATCCTGCAGGCAATCTGCGTCTGGTGCGTCGCCTCCGCGACGATCCTGGCAGTCAGCCTTGGGCTGGCCACAGCGGCCCTCGTTCTGGCGCCGGAAGAAGACGCGGACGAGCCTGCCGCTGTCAGGCGCCGCCCAGGCCGAGCGCGTCGGCCGCGCCCTTCATCGCTTCGATAACTTCGGCGATGTGGGCGTCGAGGTCGACGCCGAGCGCCGCGGCGCCACTGACGATATCATCGCGGTTCACGGCGCGCGCGAAAGCCTTGTCCTTCATCTTCTTACGCACCGACGGAACGTCGACCTCGGAGATGCTCTTGCCGGGCTTGACCAGGGCTACGGCGATGATGAAGCCGCTGAGCTCGTCGACGCCAAACAAGGTCTTCTCCATCTCACTTTCGCGTGACACACCGGTGTGGTCGCCGTGA
This sequence comes from uncultured Dehalococcoidia bacterium, assembly GCA_964422735.1. Lineage (GTDB taxonomy): Bacteria > Chloroflexota > Dehalococcoidia > DSTF01 > WHTK01 > CAYRCD01. The sequence continues at coordinate 57,291 of CAYRCD010000005.1, forward strand.
GACTCAACGGCGCGGGCGAGGACTTCGGGCCAGCCACGCTCGCGCAGCACACGGGCGCCGGCAAAGGCGTGCGTCTCCAGCGTCGGGTTCTGCTCGTAGTCGAAATCGTGCAGCATACCGGCGATGCCCCATAGCTCTTCGGCGGCGCCGGCCTTGCGCGCGAAGTAGCGCATAACCGCTTCGACGGCGAGGCCGTGCTTGCGCAGGCCTTCGCTCTGCGTGAACTCACACAACAGGTCCCAGGCGGCTTTGCGTTCCACAAGGCGATTATGGCATGGCGCCGTGATCCCTAGACCACGCCAGCGTCCTGCAGTGCCTTGATCTCCTCAGCGGTGCAGCCCGCCTGCTTGAGGATCTCCTTCGTATGCTGGCCGACGGCCGGTACCGCCTTCGGCGAGTCCTCGGCGCCCTCGATATTAAACGGCGCTTTCAGGACCTCGACCGCTCCGCCCGGTACCTCGATCGTCATCAGGCGGTTGCGGGCGACGAGCTGAGGATGGTGTAGGACCTCGCTGACGTCGTTCGAGCGGGCGTAAGCGATGGACCCCTGCTCGAGCCGCTGCTCGGCTTCTTCGACGGTGACGCCGGAGAGCGCCTCCTCGATCAGTGGCTCGAGCACGGACCGGTTCTTGAGACGCAGCTCGCCGCGCTCGAAGCGGGCGTCGGTCTTCCAATCGGGCCGGATGACCACGCTGTCGCAGAAGTTCGCCCATTCCCGCTCGTTCTGGATCGAGAGCATGACGTTGCCATCTTTGGCCTTGTAAGGCCCGTAGGGCACGATGTTGGGGTGGAAGGCGCCGCTGCGCAGCGGCCTGCTGCCATGCATCGCCTGGAGGGCGAAAATGCCCATCCACTCCATGATCGAGTCGAGCAGACTGATGCGGATCGCCGCGCCTGCCCCGGTCTGGTCGCGGCGGTGCAGGGCCGCGAGAATGGCTGATAGGGCGTAAAGGCCGGACGCGAAGTCGACGACGGGGACGCCACACTTCGATGGGTCGTCGGGCGTGCCGGTAATCGACATCACGCCGGCCTCAGCCTGCAATAGGGCGTCGTACGCCTTTCGGTCGCGATAAGGACCTTCCTCGCCATAACCCGTTATCGAGCAGACGATGAGGCGTGGGTACTTCTCGTGGAGCTGGCCGACGCCGAGTCCGCGACGGTCGAGCGCGCCCGGGGCGAAGTTTTGGACGACGACGTCGGAGCGAGCGATGAGCTTGAGGGCCAGGCGCTGGCCCTCAAGCTTCGTTATGTCGAGAGTAAGGCTCTGCTTGCCGCGGTTGAGCCAGGCGAAATACGTCGAAACCCCGTGAATCGCGGTGTCGTAGGCGCGCGCGAAGTCGCCTTCGCCCAGGCGCTCGATCTTTATGACCTCGGCGCCGAGATCGGCCAGGTGGCGCGTACAAAGGGGTGCGGCGACGGCTTGCTCGAAGGCCAGCACCTTGATGCCGGCCAGGGGGAGGCTCTCGGTCATTACTTGTGGGTCTCCTCGGGACCCGGCTTTCGCGAAAGCGTTGCCCGCCGGGACACGATCGGGATTCTACGAACGCCCACGGCGTTACGCAATCAACGCGGGCCGACTGGCGATTGCGCGCCGGCGCGAGACCTGTCTAAATCGCCGCGGAGTCGCGAGATTGATCGAGACGTCAGCCGCGGTAGCGCCCGAACCAAAGGACCCCGCACGGTGCCCGACATTTGCAGGTCTGGGCGTCGCCGTGGTCGCCGTGGCCGCACTTCTCCGCTTCTATCGGCTGGGCGACGGCGGGCTCGGCAATCCGTTTTACGCGGCCACCGTCCGGAGCATGCTCCATTCGCTCCACAATTCCTTCTTTGTCTCGTTCGACCCCTACGGGACCTTCATGGCCGACAAGCCACCCCTGGGCCTTTGGCTGCAGACGCTCTCGGCCTTCATTCTTGGCTTTCGGGGCCTCGCGTTGATGCTGCCCCAGGCGCTCGCCGGCGTTGCCGCGGTTGCGCTGCTCCTGGTCGTAGTCAGACGATTGCACGGGGACATGACCGCGCTGGCGGCCGCCGCGGTCCTGGCAACGCTGCCGGTCAGCGTGCTCACTTCTCGCAACAACACGATGGACACACTCCTCGTCGCGCTGAACCTGGCGACGATCGCCCTGACGGTGCGAGCGGTCGAACGCGGCAGCCCAATCACGCTGGCCGCGGCGGCGGCCGTGATGGGCCTCGCCTTCAACGTCAAGGAGTTCGAGGGGCTGCTGGCGCTGCCCGGGCTCGCCCTTTACTACTGGCTGGCTTCGGCGACGCCGGCGGCGACGCGCGCTCGGCGCCTCGCTGGCTCGGGCATTGTCCTCCTCATCGTCGGCCTGAGCTGGACATTTGTTGTAGGGCTGGTCCCGTCAGAGGACCATCCCATAGTCCTGAACAGCGACGGTAACAGCATCTGGTCGCTCACGTTCGGCTACAACGGCTTCGACCGGGTCCTCGGTGGCAAAGGATTCAACCCCGCCACGGCCCTCACGGCGCAGCCCGGATCGACCACGGTCCCCATTGGCGTTTTCTATGGAGGCGAACGCGGTCCCTTGCGTCTGTTTGGGGAGTTTCCGGGGCCGCTCGTCGCGGCAGCCGTGCCGGCCGCTCTTGCCGGCGTGGTCCTGCTGGGCGGGGACTTCCTGGAGCGCCGGCGAAGGGCGCCCGCGGTCATCTGGTTGGCCTGGCTGGGAGCCGGCGTTGCGGCGTTCAGCGCCTCGCGCCTCGGCTCCTCCCAATACCTCGAGGCGTTCAGTCCCCCGCTGGCGGTGTGCGCGGGCACGGCGGCGGCCGCCGGTTTGAGGGATGCGGGATGGCGCAGGGTTTGCGGACTCGCCGGCGTGGCCTGCTCGGCGGCCTATATGGCACTGCGCTTTAGCCAGCTCGGCGACGCCGGGGTCTTGACGGCGGCCTGCGGCGTGGGTGGCGCCGTTGCCGCGCTCGCCGCGATCGCGTCTCCGGCCACCGGCAAAAAGCGCGCAACGCCCTGGCTGGGAGGGGTCGCCGCGGGCCTGGTCGCCTGCGGAACGCTGGTAATGTCGGCGCAGGCCGTCCGAGACGCGCCGGTCGAGGGGGTCTGGCCGGGCGCGGTGTTCCTTAGCGAGGACAAGAGCAGGGATAGCCGCTTCGATCCCGGCGACGCCGCGTACTATCCATTCACGGGCCAGATCGCCTTCCTCGACCGCTCCCTGGATTACCTGGAGGCCAGGCATCAGGACGGCGGATACCTCGTGGCCGTTCGCAGCTTTTACGTTGCGGCCGCGGTCATCTCCCAACGCGACCAGCCGGTCCTGCCCCTCTACTCCGAGTTCCTCAGCCGCCGCGAGTATCCCATCGAGAGCCTGCGCCGGCTCTTGGACGAAGGACGCGTTGAGTACTTCATGCTTTCGCTTCCGCTGCTCAAGACCCAGGACCCCGAAATCGCCGATCTGATCGCCCGGCGCTGCCCGGCGAACGTGTCGCGCGAGGCGGGCCTCGACCCGCGCACCGGCTTCCAGCTCTACCACTGTCGTTGAGGACGGATGACCGGAAATTGGAAGAGGGGCCGGCGAGGCCCTGTGTCGTGTCTGAGACGCGCCTTCAGGCGGCGGCGCGATGAAGGACCCGGACCGGGCCTCCAACGCGGGCGCGCCAGTAATCGAGCAAGTCCGCCATGGTCCTCTCGAAGGCAATGCGTGGCGCCCAGCCGGTCGCCGCCCGGAATTTGGAGCAGTCGCCCACCAGGACCGGGACGTCGGACGGACGCAACCGCTCGGGGTCGGTCTTTACCTCGACCTCGATGTCGGTCATTTCGAGCAGCATGTCGAGCACCGAGCCGATGGTGTAAGCCTTGCCGCTGCAGATGTTGTAGACCTCTCCCGGTTCGGCGTGCTGTACGGCCAGCCAGTAGGCCCGGACGACGTCGCGGACGTCCGTGTAGTCGCGCTCCGCTTCGAGGTTGCCGACGTAGATGACGGGCGGCCGCTGCCCGGCCTCGATCTCTGCCACCTGGCGGGCGAAATTCGAGGTCACGAATGTGTCTGTCCGGCGCGGGCCCTCGTGGTTGAATGCCCGCGTGCGGATGATGCGCAGGCCGTAGCTCCGGAAGTACTGGTAGCCGAGGTAGTCCATCGCAAGCTTAGAGACCGCATAAGGCGAAAGCGGCCTTAGTGGAGTGCTCTCGGTGATGGGCAGGTCTTCCCGTTCGACGTGGCCGTATTCTTCGGAGGAGCCGGCGATCTGGATGACGGGTTGGATGCCGGCCTCGCGGACGGCTTCGAAGAGGTGGATGCTGCCGACCAGATTGGTCTCCATCGTCGTGGCAGGGGAAGCCCACGACGACGGCACGAAAGACTGGGCCCCGAGATGGAAGATGTAATCCGGCCGCGCTTCGCGCATTACCCGGCGCAGCGAGTGCGCATCGGCGAGGTCACCCTCCTTCAGGAGGAGCCGGCCCTTGATCCCCTCGATGTTGTCGGTCTGGGACCGGAAGCGCGTCAGCCCGTGGACTTCGAGGCCCTCATTGAGTAGAAGCTCGGCGAGATGACTCCCGACAAACCCGGTGATGCCCGTGATGAGGGCCCTTTTCGAAGGCCGCCCCACTGCTCGCAACGTGCTTTCCATGCCTGATCTCTCCTTCAAGCCGCCGGCCGCACCGCCCGGCTTCATCATCAGTATTCGGCGAGGTGCGAATTGGTATCCATGGGTGGAAACCCAAGTTTTTGGTGAAATCGCCGAGAACTGCCCTGGGCGCTAAAGAGTGCTGACGGATCGCCGACTATGCATCTGTGAGGGGTCGGACAGGCCCTGAGATCAATATGCAACGGAGGAGTCCAGAGTCGATGAAGTTTTCCCGCAAGCAGTCATTGTTCGTAGGCATGCTCGCCGCTGGAGTGGCGCTACTGGCCGCGACAGCGTTCCTGCCGTCCCCGACGACGTTCGGCAACGAGACCGACGACCAGCGGGCCGCGGCCGAGGCGCTCGCTGAGAAATCCGCCGCCGAAAACGCCGCGAAATTCCCACCCGGCCCGCGCGTCGCGTTCCCGCCGGCCGCGGCGCCGGCACAGCCGCCCGCCGCGCCGATTGACACGCCGGCGTCAGCACCCAGCCAGCAGGCTCCCACCGGTGGCACCGACGGCGCGGCGGCGCTGCCCTCGGCCGGTAATGGCGGTTACCTCGACGCCGGGACCCAGACCAGCCTCGGTTACATGCTCATGGGTATTGGCGTAGCTCTTCTCGGCTCGGGCTCCATCGTCTGGGCTTACGGCCGCCGCCGGCGTTAGCAGGCGATCGGACAGCAAGCTCGCGAAAGCGGACCGCTCTCCGGAGCGGCCCGCTTTCCTGGCTTTTGGGCAAGGATGCGGATGGTTGAGATAGCGCGCCGGGCAGCTCGGCCTTCGGGACGCGGCGCCAGCATGGCCTTGGTCCTCGCCTGCGTGGCCCTGACGCTGGCCGTCGCGCTGCCGGTCTTGGCCGCTGGACGCTCCCGCCTCACATCGGACGAGTCTCTCTACACCGCTGAAGCACTGAACATCGCCACGGGCAGGGGCCTTACCTACACGACGGGCACGCCCATCAGCCATCGCGCCCCCCTCTACCCCGCGATCCTCGCCGTTGAGCTAAGAGCAGGCGGCCTCTCACTCGACCGGGCTTACCTTGTACCCGGCCTTGCGGTCGTGGCAAACGCCCTCCTGGTGTTCTGGCTAGCGCGGAAGCTGTTCGGCAGCCTTGCCGGCATGGTCGCCGGGACGCTAGCGGCATCTTCTCCTTACGTCTCCGGCCTGGGCACCACCCTTTTCCTCGACGGACTCGAATCCACTTTCATCCTGGGATCGCTGATCGCGTACTGGCGGGCGTGCGAGGCCCCAAGCCTCGGCCGTCACGTCGCGGCCGGCTGCCTGCTGGGGATCGCATTCCTGATAAAGGAGTCCGCGCTCCTCCTTTTGCCACTGCCCCTCATAATGCCGCTCCTGGCCGGAAGGCAACGGGGCTGGCGGGCGGGCATTGCGGGCTGGACCACCGGCTTCGTCGCCGCGACGGGATGGTGGTGGGCATGGGTGCTCTGGCACACGCATGCTGTCTACCTGCTCGGTTCTGTCAACGATCAACACACGCGGCTTGCCGTGGCGACGGCGGCCGCAGCCGTCGCGGCGGTCGCGGCCGCCCTCTCGCGCGCAGGCCGGGAGCTTCGCCCCCGCCCGAGCGCCTGGACGAGAGTGACCGCCTGTGTGCTCTTCGCGGCCTGGGCCGGCATCTTCATTGCCGGCCTCGAGTGGCAGAGTTGGCAACACCCAGGCACGTATCTGGCAGACGTCCCCGATTACGCGATGAACGTCCTCCTGCCCGCTGTCAGGCCGGCGCCGCTGTTCGCCGCCGCCTGGCTCTGGGCCGCGGTCAGCGCCGCCCGGGGTGACCGCGGCGCGGCCTTGATCGCCGCGGCCGGAGGATTGGTCCTGCCCTTCGCCGTGTTCGTCGCCAGTCGCGGCCTTTCGCTGCGCGACATGCTGCCCCTGATCTACCTGTCCTGCGTGGTCCTGTCAGGCGCGGCGTCGCGACTTGTAGCTTGGGGCGAGAAGCTGGCCCGAGAAGGAGACACGGCCTTTCCCGCCCGGGCGGGCCTGGCCGTCGTCGTGGCGTCCATGGTGACGATAGGCCTGCTGGGTCTGGGCCGCGTCGACCGAAGCAGCGCGACCAGCCCCGAGGGCGACTGGGACAACGAGCTTGCCCATAGCGTCGCCGACTGGCTGGATGCGAACGTGCAACCCGGCACGTCAATCATGTCTACACGGCTTTATTACTCGCATGTCTACTTCCTCACGGGCGGCCGTTACCCGATACGCCAGCTGCCGACCGCCGAAGTGACCCTCCGGCCTCAAGGCCCCTCGCCTCTTGCCCGCCGTGGCGCCTTGTTTCGTTGGGAAGGCCCCCGGCTGGGAGCTAACTCGCCGGATGACGTCTGGCTCTACCTGACGCTGTATCCGGAGAAGGGTTATTACGTGGGCCTCGCGGAGTCAGACCTGATCCATGAGCTCAAGCGCGATGGCACCGGCTATCTCGTGGTCAGCGTAAGCGACGCGGGCTTCAGCTCGCCGGCGCTCGTACCCTACTTCGATCAAGACCCTGCATTCAGCAAGGTCTTCGAGCGGCGACTGTCGGACGCGGACGCGGTGAGGGTGTACCGGGTCAACCTCGAGGCACTGGGGCCTGGGCATCGTCCGACAGCCGTCAGCGCGGCTGCGCTGGGGAGCATCGAGGGCCGGCTCGGCCCGGACGGGGCGGCAGGGTTCCTGCGTGGCCTCAGTCCCTCGGGATTCGAGGTGTGGCCCTGGTGACGCGCCGCGGGAAGAGGGTTTCCCTGCATGCACCAGGACGTGGTGTTGCCGATCCTGTTAGTGAAGGACCGGCCGAGGCCAGGCCGACAAGGAGGTAATCAGCCGTGAAGCTAATCGTCACAATTCCCGCTTACGACGAAGAGCAGAACATTGCCGAGGTCATCCGCGAGATACCGAGGCGCATCCCCGGCATCAGCCGCGTAGAGGTGCTGGTTGTCGACGACGGTTCGCGCGACGAGACGGTGGCGACCGCTCTGGCCGCCGGCGCCGACTACGTGGTCAGCAACGCCCTGAACCGGGGCCTGGCTCAGACATTTCGGCGGGCACTCAACGAAGCTCTGGTCCGCGGCGCGGACATCATTGTCAACACCGACGCCGACAATCATTACGATCAGACACGCATGCCCCAGCTGATAGCCCCGCTCTTGCGCAACGAGGCCGACCTCGTGGTCGGCAGCCGAGTGCTGAGCGCGCTCAAGATGAAGGCCGCCAACAAGCACGGCAACCGGCTCGCGAACTTCCTTATGCAGCGTCTCTTGAAAATCCCCGGCATCGACGTCTCATCCGGGTACCGCGCCTACACCCGGGAAGCGGCCATGCGCCTCAACATCCTCTCCAACCACACTTACACGCACGAGACGCTGTTCAATGCCCTGGACCAGCAGCTGCGGATCGTCAGCGTGCCTCTCGAGGCCCGACACGTCGAACGGCCTTCGCGCCTGATCAAGAGCCTCCCCAGGCACGTCTGGCGCGCGGGCGGCGTGATTCTCAAATCGCTCCTGCGCTATCGCCCTCTCCAAGCCTACGGCACGGTTGGAGCATTATTCGCTCTCGCCGGCAGTGTGCCATTCGCTCGCTACCTCTATTTTGTCGCCCAGAGTCAGAGCGCCGGACACGTGCAGTCGCTAATCGCGGGCACCGCGCTCCTGTTTCTGGGCATACAGTCCGTCGTGGTCGGCTTGCTCGCCGCATCGATCGGCTGGAACCGTCAGTTGATGGAGGAGATCCTCTACCGGATGAAGGACGATTCGACGCCGGCGCCTTCGGCCGAGGTCATCGCCTTCCCGGCACCTCGTGAGCGGGTCGCGACACCGGCCAGCCACAACCGAAGAGCCAGGGCAGCCTGAGCGATTACTCCCTGGCGCGCGTCGTTCTAGCCGACAAGAAGGAAGCGGTGGCGACGGCGTTTGAAGACCTCCCGCGCATCGATGATGACGCTTCTGACCTTATCGGACCCGGCCGACGCGACGAATTTCTCGATCCGTTCTTCGTAGACCGCGCCATCCTGCCGTGCCAGCCGGCGCCACAATGTCGCGATCTCTTGCTGCGCGGCCGCGGCCACTTCCGCGGACTCGATAAGCTTCACCTTTAGCTCGTCGCGCTCGCGCTGAACCTTCTCGGTCCGCACCAACACGCTCTCAAGCTCCCGCATGAGGCGAGTATTTAGGTCCGTCGGCTGCGCGGCCGCCCCGACAAAGATCGGTATCACGCGGTAGGCGCCCGAGTCCTCGCGGCGGGCGAAGACCCTGCCATCCGAGATCAGCCGGCGAACCGTCGAGACGGAGACGCCGAGCACAGCGGCGGCCTCCGCGAGAGTCAGCGCCGGACCCTCGCCGCCGAGCACGAACCGCGCCCACAGCCTCGGGCCAACGATGTCCAGGCCGGCGCTCTCGTGGCTTTCCAAGTCCACACTCCTCGCTTCCAAGCGATCCCGCCTGTTAAGAGAATCGGCGGCGGCGGGCGGAATCTGATAGGCGTGGATACGCGAAGGGGACGGCCTCTGACCCGCGTGGACGATTTCCGGCGGCGGCCATGGGCACCCTCTTGAAGGCCAGGTCTCAGATTCCCTAGGCCCAAACCCCAAGTTTCGCCGATAGGTGCCGAAGCTATGTTTGATGAGATCGCTTCCCGCCGCGGCCGGCTTGATCCTGGCCTTGTATCTGGCCGTCCGAGGCGTGGCGCCGCCGGCGCCGGAGCGGCTGCATGTCGCGGTCATTGCCGCGGAATCGTACGACGGCGCCCTCATGATCGACTCCGACGTCGAGGACCAGACGCGCCGCGCCGGCCTCATCGTCGTCGGCCGCGTGGCCAAGACCCAGGCGAAGAGCATCCCAGGTAGCGTCGAGACGACCGTCACCGTGGACGTGGAGCGTCCACTGAAGGGCACTGCCGGCCCGACGGTTACCTTCACTCTTCCCGGAGGCGGAATCGGCAACCTGCACGTCTTCGCCGCGGGCGTACCGAACTTCCTGCCCGGCGAGCGCGTCCTCCTCTTCATGCGCGGCCCCAACGACCCTCGCCTGGTGCAGATGTGGCAGTCGAAGTTCTCGCTGGCCGGAAACGAGGCGGTGCAGCTCGAATCGAAGACCAGGATGCCGATCGCGGACATGGAGCGGCGCGTGGGCAACGTCACGGGCCGGACCGCCTTCATCGGCGCCTCGTCAGACACGGTCTCCGTCATCGGCTTCACCACCTTCTGCCTGCCCTGGAAGTCGGCTGACCTTCCGGTGCCGTTCGAGGTGACATCGGCGAATCCGGGGGCTGGTGGCGCTACGGGCGTGAACTTTACCCGGCTCGCGTACGATTCCTGGCACAACTGGCAGGCTTTACCCGACTCCTTCCCTTCGTTCCGCTATACGGGCACGGCGACGCACGACCCCAACAACCACAGCGATGGGTTCAACACGGTTTCTTACACCGACCTCGACAGCTGGGGCAGCGGGACGATCGGCATCAACTTCTGCACCACCAACGCCACCGAGCGCATCGATTCCGACACGTTTATCGACAATACCGGCTGGACCTGGGACTGGGACGACAGCAACGGCATCACCGGGGGAACGCTCGCCGAGCAGTCGACCATGGAGCACGAGTTGGGCCACGGCCTTGGCCTGGGCCACAGCGACGCCACATGCGACGGTACTGCGGCCACGCCCCTCATGTGCCCCGTCGTCATGACCGGGCAGCGCAAGATCATCCTCGCCGACGACCAGGCCGGCGCGGCCGCCAATTACCCGCTCTCCGGCGCATCCCCGGGAGCGCCCGGGAGCGTAGCCGTGATCGCCGGCTCCGGCTCTAACACGGTCCAGTGGACCACGTCGTCGGGCACGCCCTTCGCGTACGACGTCGAGCGCTCGGGCGCAGGCTGCGGCGGACCGTTCAAGTCGATCGGCACCGCCCAGCGCAGCGTCACAAGCTTCGTCGATAACGACTTCGGCGCCGGTCTGGGCGCCGGTCCCTACTGCTACCGCATGAAGGCGCTCGGCCAGGGCGGCGATTCGCCTTACTCGAACACTGCTTCCGTCGGCGGCCCATCGCCGACCCCCACGCCGACCGGGACACCCACACCAACTCCCACCTTGACTCCCACACCAACCGCGACGAACACACCGTCTCCAACGGCGACGCGGACGCCGACCGCCACGGCGACGGCGACGGCCACGCAGACGCCCGTGCCTCAGTATGGCGTCACCTGGGGCGCCCACACGACGCCGGCGTCGCTCCTCGCGGGCTCGACGAACTTCGTCAACCTTACGTTCACGAACGCGGGACAGCTGACATGGCAGAACAGCGGCGCGAACCCCGTGAGATTCGCCTATCACTGGAAAAACGGCGCCTGTCCGGGCTCGACAACGGCAACGTGGGATGGCGTACGGACGAACCTTGGCGCTCCGGTGAGCACGGGCGCGATCGTCTCGGCCCTGTCCGCCCAGATCAACGCCCCCGCCGCTTTCGGGACGTACTGTCTCGTCTATGACCTCGTCCGTGAAGGCATCACCTGGTTCAGCTGGCAAGGCGCTAACACCCTGGCCGTCACCGTGAATGTCACCGCGCCAACCTACGGCGTGTCGTGGGGATCGACCTCTACGCCGGCGAGCCTTAACGCCGGCGTAACCACGAACGTTACGATCTCGTTCACCAACATCGGCATGCTGACCTGGGACCCGGGCGGCGGCAATCCCGTGCATCTCGCCTACCACTGGAAGAGCGGCGCCTGCCCCGGCGGTGCAACCGCGGTCTTCGACGGACGGCGCACCAACCTGCCGGCTAACGTCGCCCCCGGCGCCGCGGTGAACAACCTATCGGCGCAGGTTATGGCGCCGTCATCGTCCGGCACCTACTGCCTGGTCTACGACCTCGTGCGCGAAGGCATTACCTGGTTCAGCTGGCAGGGTGCGGCCACGCTGACGCGGACGATAACGGTGAATGCGCCCGCGTACGCAGTTTCCTGGGGCGCGGACACGACGCCCGCCTCCATGCAGGTCAGCACCGACAACGCCGTGACGCTGACATTCACGAACACGGGATCACTGACCTGGGATAGCCTCGGGGCGAACAGGGTCAATCTCTCCTATCACTGGAGGAACGGCGCCTGCCCCGGCGGGTCGACGGCGGTGTGGGACGGGTTAAGGACAGGCTTGCCCGCGGACGTTCCCAGCGCCAATACGGTCACCAACCTGAACGCGACGATCCGTGCGCCCACGGCGGCCGGGACCTACTGCCTGCAGTTCGACCTCGTGCGCGAGGGCATCACCTGGTTTAGCTGGCAGGGCGCCGCCACTCTGGCACGCACGGTAACAATCACACCCTAAATTCTTCCCTCCCCCAGCCGAGAATCCAACAAGGAAGCGCATTCGGAAGGAGCCGCCGATTCCCTTTGGGTTGCCCTCAGCATCTTCGTCTAGCGCCGCAGACTAAGACCTGACGTGCGCGTCGGCATCGTTTCTTACGACTTCTTCCCTGCCAGGGGAGGCCAGGGCCGCTTTACTCGCGACCTCTGGGACAACCTTTGTCAGATCGCGGATTTGGAGCTTCGCGTCTTTTCACCCGCGGCGAACAGTCTCGCCGGCCATGTGCGCGTCGGAGCATTAGCATCGCTCGGCCGCGGGCCGGGCTTCTCTCTCGTACCTTCGTGGAACCTGGACCGCTGGGCCGAGGAATACGCCATCGACCTGTTCCACCTCAATGGCGGGCCGGGCGGCGTGCTTTTGCTGCGCCGACCGCACGTCCCTTATGTCTACACGGCGCATCACACTTACGCTCAGCAGGCGCGCCTCGTGCCCGGCCAGTCCTGGAAACGCGTCCTGGCCCAGGTCGAAGCTCGCGGGTACCGCGGCGCCCTCGGCGTTGCCGCCGACACCGCGTCTACTTCCGCATCCTTGACCTCGGAGCTTGGCGTGGCGCCCGAAAGGGTGACCGTCATCCCCAGCGGCGTGAATCACCGCGAATTTCGACCCCGCAACATCTCGCGACTTAAGGACAGCGTCCTCTTCGTCGGCCGCCTCGACGCGCGCAAGGGTCTGGAGTTCCTGCTCGACGCCTGGCCCATCGTACTCGCCGCGAAGCCTTCGGCTCGTCTGTACGTCATCGGTGACGGTCCATTACGGACAAGCGCCGAGCGCCGGGTCACGGATCTTGGGCTCGGCGGCACGGTCGCCTTTCTAGGACGCGTCGCCCAGGACAGGATGGCCACCTGGTATAACCAGGCGACATGCGTAGCCGTCCCGTCCATATTCGAGGGCTTCGGCCTGGCCGCGGTCGAAGCCATCGCCTGCGGGACGCCGGTGGTCGCGAGCGACGCCGAAGGTCTCCGAGACGTCGTGGTGGACGGAGTCGACGGCCGCCTTGCCCCTTACGGCGATGCGGAGGCGTTCGCCGAAGCGCTCATCGACGTGATCGCCCGGGGCCGCCGGCTAACGCCCGCCCGGGTCGCCGAGGTGCGGGCGATGTATGACTGGCCCGCGGTGGCCGCCCGCTATTGTCACCTGTATTACTCCGCGGCCGGATGGCCGCGAATAGGTGCCTCGATCGAGAGCGCAGCTTGACCGCTGCTCGGACCATATCGCGGTCTGGGCCACCGCCCGAAAGGATCCTCGGGCTGTTCGTGAGCACGGTGGTCAGCATCGTGGCGTTGTCGCTCGCCGCGGTCCTCTTTCCTTCAAGCTTCTCGCTGTTCAGGGCCAATGGCGTCCTCGCGGGCTTCGAGCAGGAACACCTTGTCCTGGCGCGCAGTCTTGCCCAAGGCCACGGGCTCTCCATCGACGTAAGCGGCCTGAATCCCCTGTACGGGGGCGACCACCGGGCCCTTTTCGATGGCCGGCTCGTCCCGCGAGGCACGGTCCTCCCTTATCTCATCTACGCCGTCCCGTTCCTCGTGTCTGACACGGCCTGGATCGTTGTAACACCGGCGTTTGCGGTGCTCGCCGTTCTGGCCGCCGGCCTCATCGTCGAGAGCCGAACGGGCAGCCTCGCCGCGGCCGGCGGAGCTTGCCTGGCCCTATTCGCGGCGTCGCCATTCTTCCTGGCCGCGAGCGGCATTGCCTACGAAAACATGATCGCCCTTGCTTTCCTCCTCTGGGGTATCTACTGGACGGACCGGTTCACCCAGCGACCCCGCGTCGCCACTGCCGCCGCGGCGGGACTCATGTTCGCCGCCGTGGCCATGACGCGCGCCGACTATGCACCGGCGCTTCTCCTCTTCGCGGGGTTTCTTGGCGGCTGGTGCGCGCTGCGGTGGTGGCGCAGTGATCCTCGCCGAAATACGGCCCTCCTCGGTTCGATCGTGGGAATCACGATCGGAGCAAGCGGGATCGCGGTTGACCTCGCGACAAACTACCTGGTGACCGGTGATCCGTTGCACACCGCGTATGGTCCGAGCGCCTGGCAGGGTTCCGTCAGCGGCGTCGCATCAAATCTGGAAGTCTTTTCGCTCGATGATTTCGTCCGGCAGGCGCGATATTTTCTCTGGGATATCGGCCGGCCTTCAACCCTGCTGCTTGGAGTCGGTATCGCTGGCATCGCGGTCCGCCGCGGCCTCACCGGCGGCGAGCTCATCTTGTTTGGACTCGGCGGCTTTCTGATCTACTTCGACCTCGGCAGGCCGGGGCTCCATGCCACCGACGCCGCCGTTCTCATGTCGAGTCCGCCGCGCTATCTCCTCCCGGTGTATGCGACCGGAATCGTCGTCGGCTTCTCAGCCCTTCCGTCTTGCCTGCCGCGTAAACTTTCCGTTCTGCCGCTGGTCACTCCGACCATCCTGATGTCAGTGGCCCTTGTCGCCTCCGTCCGTGGCCTCCAGGAGGCCTACGAACCGACCTACGGCATACCTCGCGTAGAAAGGATCGTCACTCGCTCTCGCATCGCGCATGACTTCTCGAAGACTCAGCCAGACGCTCTGTTCGTGGGCGACCTCGATACTCGGGGTATCATCGTCACCCAACGGATCCTGGTGCCACGCCTGGCCGGCGACCTGGAGCAGGTCACCGCCGCGGTCCGTAACGAGATCGCCTCGGGGCGCAGGGTCTTCGTCGTCGACGACCCGCGCCAGCTTGTGGGGCACCCTGATTACTCGGGATATCGAGAGGCGATCCAGGGAGCGGGCATGTTCATCTGCAGGGGCAAGGATTTGGCCCTGCCCTCTGAAGTGATCGGCGACATTCCCGGGGCAGCGCGACTCATTGCCAGTCTCACCATCCCGACCGATGGCGCCAGCGTGCTCACACCCGCTCTCACCAGGGACACGCTCTATTACTTCGGCGTGAGCGGCACTTTCACGTACAACGCGGCTGGCGCCAAATCCGACGGCGTGGACCTCGCGGTCGACCGCAGGAGGACAGCGCCCGTGCCTTCCCCCGACCACCTGTACTGCAAGAGCTATATCGGGACCGGCGAACCGGCGGTGGTCGGCGTTTTCGACCAATCGCGGTCAGACAATGTCGGCTCGCTCAACGTCGTCATCTATCGGGCGGACTGATTCCTACCGTGAAGATTGGGCTGATTACCGACTCGATAGGGAGGGGTAGCCCCGGGCTCCAACGCTACACGATGCGCTTGAGCGAAGAGTTGATTCGCATCGTCCCGGGTGATGTCACGCTGTTCCACCGCACCGCGGCGTCGCACCCCTTCTACGATGGGAAGCAAGCGGTTGGTCTCGTCGCCCCCCGAGGCGCGCTCTTCGCGAAGCAGTTGCTGTTTAATCAGGCCGTCCGCAAGTACCACCTCGACGTGCTTCACGACACCTATCACTTCCCCCCATTCCTGTTCCCGTCGGACTACGCGCGCGTCATGACCGTGGCCGACCTGACGCCTCTGCTCATGAAAACCCACAATCTGCGAAACCGCCTTGCTCACAAGCTGCTGTTTCCTCTCCTGGTAAGGCGCGCGGACCACATCGTGACCATCTCCCAGTACACGCGGGACGACATCATCCGGGTCCTCGGCGTACCGCCTGACAAGGTCACGGCGACGCCCCTCGCCGCGGACGAGAGCCTGGCGCCGGTCGAGGACGCCGCGCACATCGCCGAAACGAGAGCGCGTTACGCCCTGCCGGAGCGCTTCTTCCTCTACGTCGGCACCATTGAGCCACGCAAGAACCTGCCTCGCGTGCTCGACGCGCTGTCCACGCTCCGTTGTGAGCACGCGGATGTCCGCCTCGCGATAGTGGGCGCCAGGGGCTGGGGCCAGGACCTGGCGCGGCTGGCGGCGCGTCTGGATTTGACGGACAACGTGCTCTTTCTCGGCCGCGTCCCCGAGGAGGACCTTTCGGCTCTGTACAGTGGCGCGACGGCCCTCGTGTTCCCATCTCTCTACGAGGGCTTCGGCCTCCCGCCCCTCGAGGCCCTTCAATGCGCTTGCCCGGTGATAACGTCGAACGTGTCGAGCCTCCCGGAGGTTGTCGGCGAAGCGGCCATCCTCGTCGACCCACAATCAACGTCCGCGATCGCGGAGGCGATGAAGGCCATATTGAACAACGAATGTTTGGCCCGGGAACTAAAGGCAAAAGGTCCGATTCAGGCGAAGCGCTTCTCCTGGCGCCGCTGCGCCGAAGCGACGCTCGCCGTCTACGAACGCGTCGCGACGCTTCCAGCGCGAAGCCCGCGGCACGCTATCTCTTAGGAGACCCGGAGAAAGTCTGCCCTCAGGCGGTGACCTCGCCCGAGGCAATCCTGAACCGCCAGGCCGCGGCCATGTAGACGGCGGCCGCGGCCCCGACTGAGACCCCAAGGGGCACCCATCCGGCGATCAGCAACAGGACTGCGGCCATTACCGCGCTCGCCAGCAGCGGCCCTCTCGCCATGCCCCAGGCGTCGCGGAGTGGCAGAAGGGCTCGCGAGTCGGCGGCCATGAAGACCAGGACTGTACATTCAGCCGCCAGCGTTGCTACGGCCGCGCCGTTAAGGCTAAAGCGGGGGAGCAGGACGACGTTCAGGGCGACATTCACGATCGCCCCAAGGAACACACCGACCAGGTAGATACGCTGCCTGTCCCGTACCAGGAGATTGGAGCCGTAGAAGCTGGACGCGAACATCACACCGGCGGTGACGTTCAGGACCAGCATCGCGAAGGCGCCTGGCCCATACGCCTGGCCATACATCGCCACCATGAGAGGCTTGGCAACCAGCGCTCCTCCGACGGCGATTGGCAGGCCAAGACCGAGGGAGACCTTCCCGTAATAGCGCAGCAACGGCCGCGGCCCAGGACCCGCGACGGCGCGAGACTGGGCCGGAAGGAATGCCGCTCGAATCATCGCCACCATCCCCGTCACCCACAGCGCCGGGGCGTAGGCGGCCGTGTACCAGCCGATCTGCGTTTGCTGACCGAGCGCACCCATCATGACGCGGTCGAAGTAGTAATAGACCGCCGTCGTCATCATCGCCGCGGCCACCGGCCACAGGTCGCGCAGCAGCCGGCGGGCGATCTCGGCATCGAAGTGCAGGCCGCGGGGGAGAAAGCGAAAGGCAACGATAAGGCCCATCGCCAGCAGCGCCGCGCAACTCACAGCGAGATATGCCCCGGCGAGCACGATTACAGACGCTTCCAGGGCCACCAGGGCCGCTATCGCCGCGAGCAGCACGACCGACTGAATTGATGTGACCAGCGCCTCGATGCCCATTCGCTCGTGCGCGCGCACGACCGCCTGCAGGACAAGTGTGAGAGACGAGGTGAGCATGCCGGCGCCCAGCAGGTAGATCAGCAGCCTGGTCTGGGGGTCGTGGTTTACCAGCGGCTCGACCGCGGCGAGGAAGCCTACGAACACGAGGCTTATCGCGAGCTTGAGGATGGCGGCCGTACCGTAATACCCGGCCGCGCGTTCGCCGCGTGCCAGGTCGCGCACGCCGATAGTCGAAAGGCCCAGGTCGGCCGCGGAGAGGAAGAAGCTCACGAATGCCAGCGCGAAACCCCAGTGGCCATACGCTTCCGGCCCCAGATGCCGGGCGAGCAGAGCGGACCGGAGAAACTGCGTGACGCCCGCGACCACCTGGGCGGCAACCAACCATCCAGCATTGGCAAGAATGCGGCCCGCCAGAAACGCCAGGCCCGTTTCAGCGTCGTCTGCTGCCCCGGGCGCGAGAGTGGGGTCGGGGGCCGGGACGGCTCGAAGGCGCGAGGCCGTTGCGGTCAAACCGCTTCCTCAATTGTCCGCAGCTCGCTGCCGGCACCGGCCTCGAGCACGGCCCGATAGACGGCGGCGGTCGCTTGACCAATCGGAGCCCAGTTCAACTCTCGACTGAGGCGGAGGGTTTCGCCCCCAAGGCGCTCGCGTAGTACGTCGTCTCCCAGCACCATCGTCAGGACTCGCGCAAGCGCCCCTGCGTCCCCGGGCGGAACGACCAGGGTGCGGTCCAGCACGAAGTCCGGTAGGCCCCCGACTGCGCTGACGATGAGCGGGCGGCCAAAAGGCAGCGCCAGGGCGGCGACCGCGCTCTGGGCGTCGAAATGTGTGTAGGGGAGCGCAACGACGTCAGCCGCCAGGAAGAACTCTTCGACTCGGGGCGTGGGGACGAAGTCGAGGAACAGCCGCACCGATTCAGCGATCCGGTGGCGCTGGATCGCATCGGCATAAGGTTGCCAGCTGCCCCACGGCTTGCCTGCCACGACCAGGAGCGCCCTCGGATCGCGAGCCCGCACCTCCGCGAAGGCCTCGATGAGGACGTCGAGTCCCTTGTAGGACCGGATGTTCCCAAACGCGAGGACCACGCGCGCGTCCTCTTCGATCCCGAGCCTCCGCCGCGCATCGGACCGGCTGATGCCCGTGCGGGGGGCGCCGATTGCGCCCATCGGGAGCACGTCGATGCTGTCGGGCCGGCCCGTGGCCGCGGCCAGAGCCTCCCGGTTCTTCTCCGAGTGGACAATGAAGCGGTCCGCGAAGCGAAACACCGCCTGGTTTAGCCAGCGCTTCAGGTTGCCGGACTCGTGCGGGCTAACGTTATGCACCGTCATAACCACGCGGCGACCCCGCAGACGCGCGACCGCCAGCACCGTCAGGTAGACCGGCAACAGCGCGAAGCTCCACCATTGAGCGTGGACGACGCGACCGCGGAGCGTGAGTCCCGCCCAGAGCCAGGAAAAGGGGTTGTACCACGCCAGTGGTTGGCGCACGCGCACGCCGGCGAACGTCTGCTTCGGCAGCTTCTCCGCCGGAGCGCCTCCCGGATAGAGCCATGAAGGGTAAATCGACGAGAAACCCACGAACTCGAGCTCGACGTCATCGAGGTTCGAAAGACTGCTGACCAGCTCCGCCGTATACGGCGACACACCCTTGATCGGTGGCAGTGCGCCGATCATGGAAATGCTCGTCGAGCTCACGCCTGTGGTTCGGCCCGGGGTTCGCTCTTTGATCCTGGCGCCTCCGTGCACCGGTGAGATGGCCGACGGGGCGGCGGGCTAAAGGCCATCTCTAAGTCAATATCGGCAACACTCCGGTCGAGTTGAGGCGCCTCGTTGCTAACATGGAAGAAATGAAGGATGGCGAGGACGCAACCGGCCGTTCCAGCCGCTGGCGGCGGCGGGAAACGCGGCGCGAACGAGAGCGTCGCCGGATCAAGAAGCACGGCGCCAGCCTTCAGCGCGTGTACGTGAACGCCGTCCGGAAGCGGGTCCGAAGGCTCGGTCAGACGTAATCGGCACTGAGACATCTGCCGATCGGTTGACAGCCGTGATATATTTACTCACGCGCTTTAGCGCCTGACTCTCGTTTTTCCCGCGGCTGAGGCATCCAACGAGATGGTGAGCGACCCCTTCGACAATTACCTCGACCTGGTGGAGGCGGCGCGCATCCTCGCGATCCACCCGCAAAGCCTGCGCCGGCTGATCAAGCAGAAGAAGGTCCCGGCGGTGATCTTCGCCGGCAAGTACCTGATCGAGCGTGACAAGCTCGAGATGTTCAAGGCGAACTACGACCCTCGCCCGGGACGCAAGCCGCTTCGCCGCCTGCTGTAGCAGCCTATCTAAGAACTCAGTAGGCGAGGCTTTCCAGCCTTGCCGGCATGCGTGCGCGGATTCGACGCCGCGGCTGGAAAGCCCCGGCTACGGGATAGACGGACCGCCTCCTAGCTGGGAGCGAATCGCTAGTCAGCGGCCGGCGGGCCGGCGTCTCGCGGCCAAGCCTGCGCTGCCTTCACAGCGTGTGGCATTCTCAAACGCTAGACCGGCGCCTTTATCTTGATCGACGGGTCGTTGAGGTCCCGGATGTTCATCTCGACCTTGATCGTCGTCTCCTGGCCGTCCGTGTCTTTGCCGGTCACGGTCAGACTGAGCTTGACGGGAAGATCGTTGTCGGTGAGCCAGACGTCCAGACTCGCCTCGCTCAAGTCCTGGAAATTGGCCCCATCGCCGAACTCATCGGCGAACTTCTCCATCGCATCCTTGTCGAACGAGTAGCGAGTGGCGCTGACACCGTTCACGGTCTCGAGGGTGACGCTTCCGCCCTTGAGCACCTGCGCAGGAATCCACTGGTCGAAGATGTCGGTAGGCGTAAAGGCAAAGTCGTTGCCGGCGACCGTCGCCTTCCAGGAGGAGCCGGTCTTCTCCCAGGCCTTGCTCCCGATCTGTACGTAGCTCATCTCCTGACCGAAGAACGTCAGAGTCACTTCGGCCTGGTCGGGCGCGACGTAGCTTCCTGTGGCCGCGAGGTTGCCCAGAAGGCCCAGGAACGCCGTCGCGAATGCCGCGTCCGGACTGTTCGAGCCGCCCGCCACGGGTGGCCCCATCTCCACCTTCATCGAGAGGTCAAACCGGAAGCTCGAGATGTTCTGGAGGTTCTTGGCGGAGCTGGTCAGGTCGAGTACGCCGGCCGGAGGATTGGCCATGGAGCCCGTCGAAGACCCGGCCGGCGCCGCCGGCTTCGGCGTCGTCTCCTTGCCGCCACAAGCAAGCGCGAGTGCGAGAGTCGCTGGCAAGAGAACGCAGAGAAGGGCGCTGGAAAGCTTTATTCGCAAGACTTCCATGCTCTCATGATCGGCAGCGACGCGGCCCGACCGAAGCTAGAGCTGGGGGCGGTTCGAGAGGCGGAAAGCCCTGACCCTGGGCTTGTGCCGGCTAGAGGAGCGCCTCGCTGGAGTCGTGCACAGCCGCCGCGACGCGGTCAAACTCCTCCAGCGATTCGACGAATGCCTCCACCGCGGCGGTCTCCATTCGCGAGAGGATGGCTTCGAGGAGGGCACGGGCCGCGGTCAACAGCTCATCGAGCACCCGCTTCCCCTCGGGCGTGAGCGCGACCCGGACAAGGCGCCGATCATCGGGGTCATGCGTCCTCTGGATTAATTGCTGACGTGCCAGGCGGTCGGCGAGACCGGTCAGGGTGGCCGGACGAACGCGCATCTCGTGCGCAAGCTCGCCAACACAGCTGTTTTCGGCCTGGCTAATGAGGTACATCAGGCGCAGCTGCGACATCGTCAGTCCGCGGCTGTCCCAGAAGCGCAGGCGCACGGGTTCAGTCACCCGCAGTGCGCGTCCGTAAGCCTGCAGCCCTCTCTCCAACAACGTGCTGTCCACGGCCCGTACTCGCGTCAGTCGGCGTCGACCGACGGATAGGCCGGCTGGTTCAGCGGGCCGGCGCCGGCCGAGGGGCGCTCCGACTGCGGAATGGCCACTTCCTCAAAGCCGACGTGAGCGTGCTCGCGCAATGGCTTCTCGCGCAGGCGCAGGCTGAGGGCGAACGCGATCACTGCCGCGGGGATCGCGACCAGGAACACGACGTGGATCGAGTTGGCGAAAGCCAGGACAACGCCGTTGTGAACGACCTCGGGCAGGGCACGAATGCGCGCGGGGCTGGATGTGAGGGCGCGAGTGGATATTCCGGTCAGCGCCTCCCCCGGGACCAGGCGAGCGATGTAGTACTCGAGGCGGTTGCTGAGGACGGCGCCGAAGATGGCCACGCCGAAGGCGCCACCCATGGACCGGAAGAAGTTGACGCCGGCGGTCGCCGCGCCCATGTCGCGGTGCTCGACCGAGTTCTGGACCGTCAGGACGATAACCTGCATCACCATGCCCATCCCCAGGCCCAGGGTGAGGACGAATAACGAGACGAGCACCATGCTCGTATCGACCGTCAGGCGCGAGAGCAGGAATAAGCCCACTCCGACCAGGAAGGTCCCGGCGATCGGGAACACACGGTACTTTCCCGTCCGCGAGATCATGCGTCCGGAGAAGATAGAGGAAAACACAACGCCGATCATCATCGGGATCATGCGCAAGCCCGACCCGGTGGCCGACGCTCCTTTCACCACCTGCATATAGATGGGCATGAAGGAGATGGCGCCGAACATCGCCACGCCGAGCACGAGGCCGATGCCGCTGCTGACCGTAAAGACGGCGTCCTTGAACAGCCTTGGAGGCAGAATCGGCTCCTCGGCCCTGGTCTCTTCGATGACGAACAGTACCAGAAGAACGGCAGCGGCGCCGGCTAACCCGAGAATGGTCGTAGAGCTCCAGGCGTACTGCCGGCCTCCCCAGGTAGTCACGAGCAGAAGGCAGCTTACGCCGGCAACCATCAGCGCCGAACCAAGGTAATCGATGCGGTGGG
>CAYRCD010000006.1:0-63326 GCA_964422735.1 uncultured Dehalococcoidia bacterium
CATCGGCGGGAGTCAAGTTCGAGGACCGCGGCGAGCACGCCCTCAAGGGCATCGATGAGCCGCAGCGGCTGTTTCGCGTTCAGAGCGCCTGAGACAAAGCGCGGGAAGCCGCGAGCACATTTTCCTCAAACGGTCGACAGAGGTCTTTCACCGGTAAGCGGCTGCATCTTCCATGCGCTGGCGGCCTTCATGTCGGCCATGCGACCGGCAGTCTCTGTCAGGACCCGGTTAGGTCCGAACGGCCGTAGAAATCCTCGATCACCGGTGCTAGGATTGCTCCCTCCCCGCCAGAAAGGGGAAGGCGATGGCGACATACGTCGTTCTCTACCGCTTCACAGACCAGGGCAGGAAGAACATCAAAGACACCGTCAGGCGGGCGGAAGAGGTCCGCAAGGAAAACGAGGCACGGGGCTTCAAGGTCATCGGCCACTACTGGACCCAAGGACGCTACGACCTGGTGACGGTGGTGGACGCACCCAACGAAGAGGCGATGATGAGCGGCCTGTTCAGCATCGCGCAGGCGGGCAACGTCTCGAGCGAGACGCTGCGCGCGTTCACCGACTCGGAGATGCAGACGGCGCTGGCACGGGCCTGAGACGGCATCCAACCAGTTTCCAACAGCAGGCTTCAGGCCCAGAAGGCAGGCGGTCCATGTGGGAAATAAGACCCGCGCGGCAGGAAGACCACGACGCGGTGGTCCGGCTGTGGGAATCGTCCGGCCTCGGTCGTACGACCGAGGCCGAGGGGAAAGCGATCGTCGGCGGCAACTGCGCCTCGCTCCTGGTGGCATCGGAGGGCGGGGCGGTCATCGGCGCGGCGGTGGCGGCTTACGACGGCTGGCGGGCCTTCCTCTATCACGTCGCGGTCTCCACCGGCCAGAGGCGTCGAGGCGTGGCCGCGGCTCTCATGGACGCGGGGGAGAAGAAGCTGCGCGGCCAGGGTGCCGGGCGGATATTCGCCCTGGTCAACGAGCGGATGACCGACGGCCTGGCGCTGTGTGCCGACGGCGGCTACGAGCCTGAAGGCGACCTCGCTTTCGTGAAGAGCCTGACGGACTGAGCAGGCGCCGCAACATTTCTGTCGCCAACCGCGCGCGTTAGCGAGGAGGAGGCGCCACCCGCTCCCACTCGATCACGCTTTGACCGCCGTCCGCGCGGGCTGGAGGCCGCAGGGTCATGCGGTCGCCCTGCATCGTCACCTTGCGGACCTGGTCGCTGCCCCGCATCTGGGGCGAGACGCTGGCCTCGACGTGCGTCGTCAGCGTCCCCCGCGCCTCGTCGATGTCGAAGCGGCCGCAGTAGGCGACGTAGCTCGCGGGCGGCGGGAGCATGATCTGCGCCGACATATAGCCGCTGGCGTCGAAGATGGCGAGGCCGAAGGGGTCAGTCCCGAAGGGCTCCGTTATCGAGCCGTCGGGCCAGTGCTGCCGCCAGCGCCCCACGCGCCAGGCGCCGAGGATCTCTCGCGCCAGCGTCATCGCCACCACGTGCGCGGCCGGCGCTGTCCAGTCTCGGCTATGTGCATCATCCGCGGACGGTCAGCCGGGGACTCAGCGCCGAATGCCCTAGCGAGCGGGGGCTTGCTGGGGCGGCCGCTGGCCGAACTGCATCTGCGGCATCGGACCCACCGGCACCTCGATCAGGACCGGATGGGTGTTCCTGAAGACCTCACGCAGGGTGGCTCGCAGCTCTTCGGGCGTGTGCACGCGTCGTCCCTCTACCCCGTAGGCCTCGGCCAGCTTGAGCATGTCCGGGTTGTGCAGGGTCGACGCTATCGTGCGGCCGCCGAAGCGCATCTCCTGGATGCGCTTGACGTTGCCGTAGGCGTTGTCATTGAAGACGATAGCCGTGAGCGGGATATTCTGCTGCACCATCGTCGACAGCTCTTGCACGTTGTAGAAGAAGCCCCCGTCGCCGTTGATCGAAACGACCTTCTTGTCCGGGGCGCCGACCTGGCCCCCGAGAGCGGTGGCGAAACCGTAGCCGAGCGTGCCCTGGTAGCCGGAGGTGAAGTAGGTGCGCGGCTGGTAGACGGGGAAGAAGGCGCTCGACCAGTAGCCGACCTGGGTGCTCTCCTGGAAGAAGATGCCGTCGTCGGGCAGCTCTGCCCGGATCGCGAGGGCGAAGTCCGACTGCGGATGCGCCTGGGCGGCGTCTTCGGCGATGCCACGCTTCAGCTCCGTTAGCTCGTCGCGCCGCGAGGGCCGCGAGACGTTGTGGCGCCGCACGCGCTCCCCGAGCGCGGCCAGCGCCTTCTTCGCGTCGGCGACGATGCCGATGTCGGGCCGGTAATTCCGGCCCACCTCCTCGGCGTCGACGTCGATCTGGATCACCGTCTTGTCGCGCGTCAGCCAGGCCGGCGGCTGGTTGTTCATGATCCCCTGGACGAAGCGCGTGCCGACGATCAGGACCACGTCGGCCGAGGGCCCGAGCGAGATCACGGACCTTGGGCCGTGCGCCAGGTGGTGGCGGTCGGAGAGAGCGCCTTTGCCGTTGTTGGTCATGACGACCGGCGCCTCGAGAGTCTCCGCAAGGCGCTGTAGCTCCTCCCAGGCGCCGCCGGAGATGATGCCGCCGCCGGAGAAGATCAGCGGGCTCTTGGCCTTGCCCAGGGCCTCGGCCGCCTTCTCGACCAGGTCGAGGTCGCCGGCCGGGCGCTCGTAGAAGCCGGGCTCGATCAGAGTGACCTCGCCCGTTGCCTGGAGGACGTCGGGCGGCACCTCGATCTCGACCGGGCGCGGGCGGCCGGTTTGAAGCTGATGGAAGGCCTCGTGGACGATGCCGGGGATCTCCCCCGGCTTCATCGCCCGCCCCTGCCACTTCGTGACGGAGGCGATCGTCTCCATCTGGTCGTTGATTTCGTGCAGGATGCCGCGGCGCAGGCCGATGAGGTCGGACTGAATCTGGCCGGTCACGCACAGCACGGGGGACGAGCAGGCGTAGGCGGTGGAGAGCGCGCCGCTGGCGTTGAGCAGCCCCGGTCCCGGGACCACCAGGCTCATGCCGATCTTGCCCGAGGCACGCGTAAAACCGTCGGCCATGTAGGCGCAAGCCTGCTCGTGGCGGGTGTGGATAACCTTGAAGTGGTCGCGCTCCTCGTAAATCGCGTCGAAGGCCCAGTCGAGCTGAATGCCGGGGAGGCCGAAGATCGTATCGATGCCCTCCATTTTCAGCTGCTGAATCAGGGCCTGTCCGCCGGTCATCTGGGCCACGGTGTCTCTCCTGTCTCGTTCGCGGCTGCGCAGGGACTGGCCTGATTCTACACATTGGAACGAGTCCACGTTCAGTCCTGCGTGTCCAGATCGGCTACACTCTCGCCCAAGCACAGGAGGGTGAAGACATGGCAGGGGCGCTGAACGGCATCCGCGTAATCGATTTCGGCCAGTACATCTCGGGTCCGATGGCGGGGATGCTTCTCGCCGACGAGGGCGCCGACGTCATACGGGTCGACCCGCCCGGCGGCCCCCGCTACGACACCCCCGCCAACGCCACCTGGGACCGCGGCAAGCGCAGCATCGTCCTCGACCTCAAGGCTGAGGCCGGTCTCGACGTCGCCCGCCGCCTGATCGAAACCGCCGATGTCGTAATCGAGAACTTCCGCGGCGGCGTCATGGACCGTCTCAGCCTCGGGCCGGAGGCGATGACGGCCGCCAACCCGGGGCTGGTCTATTGCTCGATGCCGGGATTTGCCTCCGACGACCCGCGGGCCGGCGTCGCGGCCTGGGAGGGCGTCGTCGGCGCGGCCACCGCCACCTATCGGCCGAACCCGCGGACGGGACGCCCGACGTACACCGCAATCCCCATCTCCTCATCTTATGCCGCCTTCCAGGCGGCCGTTGCCATCGCCATCGCCCTGAACGCGCGCGAGCGCGACGGCCTCGGCCAGTGGATCGAGGTGCCCCTCTTCGACGCGACCTTCGCTGCTATCGGAGGCCGAGGGCTGCGCGTGCACAACCGTCCCCCGTCCGAGCCGAACGCCCGAATGATGGGCTGGACACGCCAGTTCCAGTGCATGGACGGGCGCTGGGTGATGTACCACGCGGGTAACCTCAACTTCGGCGCCTTTCTCCAGGCGGCCGGCGCCGCGGAATGGGCCGGCGCCGAACGTAACGGCGTGCCCCAGGACCAGGTACGCCGCGCGGAAGAGCTGTTCCGCACACGCACCGCCCAGGAGTGGGAGGACTTTTGCCACGAGGTCGGGACCGAGTGCGCCGTCTGCCGCACCAGCGCCGAGTGGCTGGAAGACCGAGGCGCACTCGAATCGAAGATCGTTATCGACGTCGACGACCCGAAGCTGGGGAAAGTGCGCGGTCCCGGCATCATCGTCCGCATGTCCGGCACGCCCGGCGAGGTCCGGTCGCCGCGCCCTCTCCCGGACGCCAATCGCGCCGAGATCACGGCAGAGCTCACAGCGGCGGCCGGGCTGACTGCCCGGCCTACGGATGGCGGGTCCGCCGAGCGTGGGTCTGCGGGAGGTGGGTCCACAAATGGCAGGTCAGGCGTTCAGCCTGACCGGACAAGCGCCGTGCACGGGACTATGCGCGCAGCTCTGGATGGCGTGAAGGTCATGGACCTCTGCATCGTCCTCGCCGGGCCGACGTGTGGACGCACCCTGGCCGAGTTCGGCGCTGACGTGATCAAGATCGACAGCCCCAGCCGCCAGGGAGTCGCCTTCCACAACGACATCAACCGCGCCAAGCGCAGCATCGTCCTGGACCTGAAAAGCGAGGAGGGCTTGAAGGTCTTCTGGCGCCTGGTCGAGGACACCGACGTCGTCGTCCAGAACTTCCGCAAGGGCGTCGCCGACCGCCTGGGCATCGGTTACGAGGCCGTGCGCGCGCGCCGCCCCGATATCGTCTATGGCTCTCTGAACACTTACGGCCAGATCGGGCCCTACGCCGGCCGGCCCGGACACGAGCAGATCGCTCAGGCCGCGACGGGCATGCAGGAGCGGTTCGGCGGCGACGGGCGGCCGACGCTCGCGCCTTTCGCCGTCAACGACTACGGCACCGGCTTCATGGGCGCCTACGGCGTCGCGCTCGCCCTTCTCCACCGTAAGAAGACGGGGCAGGGCCAGCACGTCGACACCGCCCTGGCTTTTACGGCGACCATGCTCCAGTCGGCGCTGATGCAGAGCTTCCCCGGCAAGAAATGGGACGAAGCCCGCGGTCAGGACGCGATCGGTTCCGGGCCCCTGCACCGCGCCTACGAGGCCAGCGACGGCTGGCTATTCCTGGCCGCGCGCGCCTCAGACCTGGAACGCGCGCCCGACCTCGCCGACCTGGCTCGGCTCGCGGGAGCAGACCTCGAGGGGGGACTCGAACAGCGCCTGCGCGGCCGGGCCGTGGCCGCGTGGGTCGAGATGCTCACGCCGGCCGGCATCGGTGCCCACCGCGTGGTCCCCGACGTCGCCGAGCTGATGGAAGACCCCTGGGTCCGCGCCCACGGCCTCAGCATTACGCGCGACCACGACGAGATCGGCCCGATCACGACCACGGGGCCGTCGCCGCGGCTGTCGCGCACCCCGCCCGCTCCCGGCCGGCCGGCGCCGAAGCCGGGGTCCGACGCCGCCGGCATCCTTGCCGGTATCGGCATGCTGGGTGACCTCGACCGCCTGGTGAAGGCCGGTGTCGTCGTCCTCGACGGCATCTTTGCGCGATAGAACGGAACGCAGCCTCGAACATGGCGGAATCAGCTCGGGATGAGGCCAGGTCTTCGACGACCATCCGCGCCCGCATCGCCGCGCCCCGAACCTTCGACGCGTTCCGGTCGCGCGCGTTCACGCTACTGTGGCTGAATACGCTCTCCTTTTCGGCGATCCAGGGCATCCAGCGCTTTGCGTTCGTCTGGCTGGTGCTCAAGACCTTCTCCGGCGGGTCGAGCGCGGCCGGCTTCGTCACGTTCGCCCTCGGCATACCGGTACTTTTCCTGAGCCTGCCCGCGGGGGTCATTTCCGACCGTGTCGACCGCCGCGGGCTGCTTCTGTCCAGCCAGATCGCCGCCGGGGCCGTCATGGTCGTCGCGACCGCACTCCTGGCGTCGGGTGCGATGACGCTCGCACTGGCCTTCACGATGGCGGCGGCTATCGGCGCGACGGTCGCCTTCGGCCAGCCCGTGCGCACGGCAATCTTGCCGTCGCTGGTCCCACGCGAGAGGCTGATGAACGCGATCGTCATGAGCACGATGGGCCAGAACGTCATGATGATCGGTGGACCGGTGCTCGGCGGAGCCGTTATCAACCGCTGGGGCATCGAGGGCGCCTTCGCCGGTCAGGCCGTCCTCTACGGGCTTGGATTCCTGGTGCTCTTGCCCCTGCGCATGCCCCCGGCGGAAAAGCGCGACGGGGCGACGCGGCCCCTGCATGAAGTCGGCGAAGGGCTGGCCTTCGTGCGCGGCCACCGCGAGATCATGCTCCAGATGGTCCTTCTCGTGGTCTCGGGCCTGCTCATGATGGGCCCGATTTTCGCCCTCCTGCCACAGATCGCCAAGGACGTCCTGCACAAGGACGCCCTGGCGGCCAGCTCGCTCTTCGGGTTCGTGGGCATCGGGATGCTGGCGACCTCGCTGGTCCTGGCGTCGCTCGGCAACATCGCCAACAAGGGCGGCTGGTTCGTGACCTCCCTGGTCCTGGGCGGGCTCGTCGTCGCCGGAATCGGCCTCTCCACCTCCTACGTGCTCACTTCGCTGCTGATGTTCTTCTGGGGCATGGGCGGTGGAGTTTTCATGAACTTAAACCGAACCCTGATCCAGTCCAACACGCCTCAGCCTCTGATGGGCCGCGTGATGAGCATCTACAGCATGGGCCTCGCCGGAGTGGCGCCGATCGGCGGCCTCCTTTCGGGCACGATCGCGGGGGCCATCGGTGCTCCGGAGCTGATGGTCGTTGCCGGCGCCGTGCTCACCGCGTTCTCGGTCTTCATCCTGATCAGCGAGCCCGGTCTCCGGCGAATGAGCTAGCTCAGGCCGAGGCGCAGATGATCCGGACCCAGGTAGGAATTGTCGGCGCGGGTCCGGCGGGCCTCGTGCTCTCCCACCTTCTCGCCGAGCACGGGATCGAGTCCGTCGTCCTCGAAAGGCACACGCGTGAGTACATCGAGCAGCGCGTCCGCGCGGGTCTGCTCGAGCACCCAACCGTCGAGCTGTTGCGCGGCCACGGCCTCGGCGAGCGCATGCTGCGGGAAGGTATGGTCCACCGCGGCACCGAGCTCCGGATCGAGGGGCAACGTCATCGCATCCCCTACAGCGACCTTTACGGTGGACGGACCATGCTTGTTTACGCTCAGCAGGAGCTGGTGGCAGACCTCGTGCGCCTGCGACTGGAAGCCGGCTACGAGATCGTGTTCGAGGCCGAAGACGTCGCGCTCTCGTGCCTCGAGTCTGACCGACCCCAGATCAGCTTCGCGGCCAATGGCGTTCCGCGCCAGCTGGAGTGCGACTTCATTGCCGGCTGCGACGGCTTTCATGGGGTGTCGCGTCCGTCGATCCCGGCGGGCCTGCTGACGGAACATACCCAGGAGTTCCCTTTTGCCTGGCTCGGTATCATCGCCGCCGTGCCGCCATCCACGAAGGAGATCATCTACGCGGTCCACGAGCGCGGCTTCGCCGGACACATGCTGCGGACGGCGACGGTCAGCCGCTTCTACCTCCAGTGCGACCCCGACGACGAGATCGAGAGCTGGCCCGATGACCGCATCTGGCAGGAGCTGCAAACGCGGCTGGCGACGAAGGACGGATGGCGCCTGCGGGAGGGGCCGGTCCTGGAAAAGAGCATCGCCGAGATCCGCAGCTTCGCGGTCGAGCCGATGCAATACGGCCGTCTCTTCCTGGCCGGTGATGCCGCCCATGTCGTGCCGCCAACGGGCGCAAAAGGCCTCAACCTGGCGGTAGCGGACGCGCGCGTCCTGGCGGCCGCTCTTGCGCGCTGGTATGGGGCCGCGGACTCCAGCGGGCTGGAGTCGTATTCGGCGACCTGCCTCCGTCGCGTCTGGCGGGTGCAGGAGTTCTCTTCCTGGATGTCGTGGATGCTGCACCGCCTGCCCGACGACTTCCCTGAGGTCGCTCTTCGGCGCCGCATGCAGCAGGCCCAACTCGATTATCTCTGCGGCTCGCCGGCCGCCCAGGCCAGCTTCGCCGAGAACTACGTCGGCATCGAGGGCTTCTGAGACCCGGGCCCGGGCTATACTCTTGCCGGATTCCGGCGCGGACTCCCCGGGGGCGATTGATGTCCGGTTACCGGCCCGACGACGAGAAGACCCAACCTCCGTACCGATACGAGGCCTATCGCTCGACGAGCCTTCGCGCACCCTCGCGGCCCCTGATCCCGATCACGCAGACGCTGTCCGAGATCACGGGCCCGATTTTCGGCACGGAGGTCATCGGGCCCTTCGACGATGACCTCACCCGTCAGCACGCCGCGCCGCCGCTGGGAGAGCGGATAGTCGTAACCGGGTTGGTTCTCGATGGCGACCGCACGCCGCTGCCGCGCACTCTGGTCGAGATCTGGCAGGCGAACGCCGCCGGACGCTACGCCCACCCCGAGGACCAGCACGACGCGCCGCGCGACCCGAACTTCTCCGGCGGGGGCCGCTGTCTGACCGACGACGATGGCCGCTACCGCTTCACCTCGATCAAGCCCGGCGCCTATCCCTGGCAGAACCACCCCAACGCCTGGCGCCCCGCGCACATTCACTTCTCCCTCTTCGGGCCGGCGTTCGCCACCCGCCTCATCACGCAAATGTACTTTCCCGGGGACCCCCTTCTGGACTACGACCCCATCCTCCAGGCAATTTCCGGCACGGGCGCCCGCTCGCGCCTGG
This sequence comes from uncultured Dehalococcoidia bacterium, assembly GCA_964422735.1. Taxonomy (GTDB): domain Bacteria; phylum Chloroflexota; class Dehalococcoidia; order DSTF01; family WHTK01; genus CAYRCD01. Next base: position 8,816 of record CAYRCD010000006.1, read on the forward strand.
TCGCCAGCTTCGACTGGGACGCGACCGTGCCCGGAACGGCGCTGGGCTATACCTTCGACATCATCCTCCGCGGCCGCTATTCGACCCCTTTCGAGGCCTGACGTTGGAGCTCGGCTCGACGCCGTCGCAGACCATCGGTCCCTTCTTCGCGATCCTCTTGCCACTCGCGGACAACGCCCTGGCGGCTCGCGATACTCCGGGCGCCATCGTCATTGAGGGGCGCGTGTTCGACGGCGCCGGCGAAGCCGTCCCCGACGCCCTGGTCGAGGTCTGGCAGGCGGACGCCGCCGGGGTCTACGCCCAGCCGGAGGATGATCGCTACGTCGCCGGAAAGAGGCGCGCGGCCTTCACCGGCTTCGGCCGCTGCTTCACGGGACCGGAGGGTGGGTTTTCGTTCGTCACGGTGAAACCGGGGCGCGTCCCTGGATTCGACGAGCGCATGCAGGCGCCGCATATCAGCGTTTCTGTCTTCGCCCGCGGGCTGCTCAAGAGGCTGGCAACGCGCATGTACTTCCCGGATGAAACCACCGCCAACGCCATCGATCCTCTCCTGTCCTCGATCGAGGATGAGGCCGTTCGGCGCACGCTGATCGCGGAAGCCATTGGCGCCTTCCGGCTGCGGTTCGACATCCGCCTCCAGGGCGAAGGAGAAACGGCCTTCCTTGCCGTCTAGCGAAGGGCCGCTCTGATGGCGCGCCTGCCATATCGCTCACGCGAGGACCTGACGCCGGAGCTCCAGAAGTCCTTCGATGCGATCGAATCTGAGCGCGGCTTCGTGCCAAACCTGTATCGGGCCATGGCCAACGCACCCGCGCTCTTGCGGGACTTCGTCCAAATGGGCGCCGGCGTTCGCCGCCAGGCGGCGCTGCCGGCGCTGCTGAAGGAACTGGCCGTTCTGACGGTGGCGAGGCTCACTGGCGCTCAGATCATGTGGCATAGCCATGTGCCGGGAGCCCGCGCCGCCGGCGCCAGCGAAGCTCAGCTCTCGGCCATGGGCGAAGGGCAGCGTCACACCTACTTCTCGGACGCCGAACGCGCCGCCATCGCTTACGCGGAGGAAGCGACGCGCGACGTGCGTGTCGCGGACCAAACCTGGGAGGCGGCCCGGGCCGTGCTGGATGATGAGCAGCTTGCCGAGCTGGTCCTTACGGTCGCCTTCTTTAATATGGTCGCTCGCTTCACGGAGCCAGTGCGCGTGGACCTCGACCCCGAGTACCTGGTGGAGGTCTGAACCCCGGTTTCGTCCTCAGCGGTCCCCGCGCAATTTGCGCCTACGCGCCCAACGCCGGCGCCGGCACCGTGGAGTCTTTCCGCTCTCGGGGCCGGAATTGCTCCTCGTAGAGCCGCGCGTAGGTCCCGGCGCCGGCCACGAGCCCTTCGTGCCGGCCCTGCTCAGCGATGCGTCCCTCCTCGACGACCAGGATCAGGTCGGCGGCCAGGACGGTCGAGAGACGGTGCGCGATCGCCAGGACCGTGCGCCCCCGCGTCAGGCGGTCGAGCGCCTCCTGGATCGTCCTCTCGGTGGCCGAGTCGACGCTCGACGTCGCCTCATCCAGGATCAGGATCGCCGGGTCTTTGAGCAGCGCGCGGGCGATGGCGACGCGCTGCTTCTCGCCGCCGGAGAGGCGGTAGCCGCGCTCGCCGACGATCGTGTCGTAGCCCCAGGGCAGGCCCGCTATGAAGTCGTGGATGTTGGCCGCCCGCGCCGCGGCCTCGATCTCCGCGTCGGTGGCATCGGGCTTCGCGTAACGCAGGTTCTGGCCGATAGAGGTATGAAAGAGGAAGGGCTCCTGGTTGACCATGCCGATCGCCTCGCCAAGCGAGGCCATGGTGACGTCGCGCACGTCGTGACCATCGATAAGGACGCGCCCGGTGTCGACGTCGTAGAGCCTGGGCACGAGATAGGCGATCGTGGTCTTGCCGGCGCCGGTGGGGCCCACGAGGGCCGCAAACTGGCCCGGCGCCACGTCGAAGGACACTTCGCGCAACGTCGGGTAGTTCTTTACATAAGAGAAGGACACGTCCTCGAAGGTGATCCGCCCTCGTACGTCGCGCAGGGCGACGGCGCCCGGCAGGTCGTCGATCTCCTGCTCGAGGTCGAGGTAGTCGAAGATGCGCTCGAACAGGGCGACTGAGCTGAGAACAGTGACATTGACGCTCATCAGCGACGATATCGGCCCGAAGAGCCGCCCCAACAGCCCGGCGAGCGCGACGACCGTGCCCAGCGAAGCCTCCCCGCCGATCACCCGGTGGCCGCCGTACCAGTAAACGACGGCCGGCGCGATCGACCCGAACAGCCCCATCGACATCCCAAACCAGCGGCCGATGAGCGCCCGCCTGACGTTCAGGTCGCGGATCGAGCGCGCGGTCTCCTGGAAGGTGTCGATCTCCTCGTCCTGGCGGCCGAACGTCTTCACCAGGAGTGCGCCGCTCACCGATAGAGTCTCCTGCATCTGGGCGTTGAGGCTGGCGACCTGCTCCTGAGTTTGGCCGACGAGCTGGCGTTGCATGTTGCCGACGCGGCGCGCCGGGACGATGAACAACGGGACGGTGGCGACCGAAAACAGGGTCAGGCGCCAGTCCAGCGCGGCCATCACCGCGATCGTGCTCGCCGCCGTTATGACGTTGCCGAGGACGCTGCCCAGGGTGTCGGAGATCACGCCTTGGACGCCGCTGACGTCGTTGCTCACCCGCGAGAGGACCTCGCCCGTGCGGTTGGCCGTGAACCAGCGCAGCGACATGCCCGTGAGGTGGCGATAGAGCCGCTCGCGCAGGTCGAACATCACGCCCTGCGCCGCGAGGTTGCTCAGGAAGGACTGGAGGACGCCGTTCAGCGCGGACATCACCAGGAGAGCGATCATCGCGCCGATGATCAGGTTGACCTGCCCTCCGGACCGCTCGGGCAGCGCGTGGTCGATCAAGCGCCTGATCAGAAGGGGCTGGCCGAGTCCGACGACGGACGCGAGCGCGGTTGCCGTGAGGAAGCCGGCGACCAGGAATCGATGGGGCCAGAGCAGGGTCAGCGCCCGGCGCAGGGTCGGCCACGCCGGCCGCGTCGGCCGCGCCCGCTCGCGCCGTCCCCCTGGCCCCCAGCCCATGCGTCCCATCGCCGGCTATATCGTAGCGGAAGGCCGAGCAGCGTTGCCCCGACGACTCAGCGCGGTTCGAACGCGGGCTCGGTCACTCCTGACGCACCGCGGGCGGCCTCCAAAGGCGCGATGGTTGGTGCCCCTGCGAACTCGTAGTTCCTCATGACGGGAGCGAGGGCGTAGGCGAGGACGGCGACGGCGCCGCAGACCATGGCCGACAACGCCACGGCCTCGGGCGTGCCGATCTGCGTCGCGATCGCGCCGGTCATCAGCGCGCCGATCGGTGCGAACCCCTGCATGGTCACCGTCACGAGGCTCATGACGCGGCCGCGCATTTCCGGAGGCGACTCGAGCTGGAGGATCGTCGTCATCATCGAGCTGAACATGAGATTGAAGAGGCCGGTGAGGAAGAGAAGGCCGACGCCCGGCGCGAAGTTCCTGTTCAGGGCGAACACCACGAGCGAGCCGGCGAACAGAAGCATACCGCCCAGCGAAAGCGCGCCTTTGCGTCGCTGGTCCGTGAGGAGCGTCAGAGCTAAGGCGCCGCAAAGCGTGCCCGCGCCCGGCGCCGAAAACATGATCCCCAGACCGAGACCACCCTGATCGAAGACCTCCCGTGCGAACACTGGCAAGAGCTGCTGGTATGAACGCCCGAAGACGTTAGTCACCGCGGACATCGCCAGGAGCATGAAGATCAAAGGCGTGGCCCTCACGTACATTAGGCCCGCGAACAGGTCGCCGGTAAGGCTCTGCCGGACGCCGCGCGTCGAACTGTATTCGGGAACGCCCTCCATCAGGAACAGGGCCGCAACCACCGCTAGAATGCCGAAAGCGTTGGCGAAGAACGCCCCCGAGACGCCGATCGTAGCGATCGCAACCCCGGCCAGCGTGGGCCCGAACAGCGACGACCCCTGCCAGGACGACGAGTTCAGGGCAATGGCCTTGGTCAGGTCTTCGCGCCGGACGAGGTCGGGCAGCAGGGCCTGCCGCGTCGGCTGGTCGAAGGCGTTGACCAGACCCGAAAGGAAGCTGAACAGCACGATCTGCCAGATTTCGACGAGGTCGGCGGCGATCAGGACCGCCAGGACCAGGGCGAGGACAAAGCTCGCAGTCTGCGTTGCCTTCAGCCAGCGCAGGCGTGGCAGGCGGTCGGCGATCACTCCCCCCATCGCCGGGAAGACGAGCATCGGGATCGCGCGCGCCATACCGACGACGCCGAGATAGAACGGCGAATGCGTCAGGTCATAGACCAGCCATCCCTGCGCCACAAGCTGCATCCAGGCGCCGGAGAACGAGACGATCTGGCCGGCCCAGAGCAGAGTGAAATTGCGATTGTGGAGGACGGAGAGCCTTCCCCCTTGGGAAACGGCCCTAGCGCCGTGAGCGCGCCTCATGTCGGCTCAGTTTAGTGCAAAGGTGGAGCGCACACCGCGCAAACGGCGCTCGCTCTTGCCAGGAGGACGAGTTGAGGCGATGGCCTTCGTCGGGTCCTCGCGGCGCACGAGCTCGGGCAGGAGCGCCCGTCGCCGCGCCCTGCGCTTCCCCGCTCCACGCTGTTACAATGCCGCCCGACGAAGCTAGAAAGGCCTCTACCATGACCAAGGTCCATTTCGGCGTTACCGTGCCCCAGATCAAGCGCGAGTGGTCGGAGACGAAAGCGGCCGCCTGTGAGTTCGAGGCCCTGGGCTACGACTCGGTCTGGGTGAACGACCACCTCTACGGTCCTCAATCGCCCGCGATCCCGATGCTGGAGGCCTGGTCGACGGTCGCCGCCTTGGCGGCCACGACACAGCGTGTCGAGATCGGCACGCTGGTCACGCCGGCGGGGATGCGCAATCCGGCGCACCTCGGCAAGGTGATCGCGACCGTCGATCACATTTCCGGAGGCCGGATCATCCCCGGCCTCGGTGGCGGCTGGATGGCCCGCGAGTTCACCGACTTCAATATGCCCTTCCTCAGCACGCCGGAGCGCCTGGGCCAACTTCGAGAGACGGTTCGCCTCCTGCGGCGGATGTGGGACCCGGAGAAGCAAGAAGTCACGTTCAAGGGCAAGTATGTGACCGCGACCAACGTGGTCTGCGAGCCGAAGCCGGCGCGCCGGCCGCCCCTGCTCATCGGGGGGTCGGGCGAGCGGGTCACGATGAAGATCGCCGCCCGTTACGGCGATATCTGGAACAACCTCGCCGGCCAGCAGGCTCGACTGCCCCACAAGGTCGAGGTCCTGCGCGAGCACGCGAAAGCGGCCGGCCGCGACCCGGCTGAGATCGTCATCTCACAGCAGTGCCTGTGCACCATCGCCCCGGACGAGGCCTCGGCCGAGCCCATGGCGCAACGGGCCAAGCAGATCTTCGGCGGCCACATGGGCGATCCCACCGGACCCTTGGCCCTGACCGGGACGCCCGAGCGCGTTCGCGAGCAGGTCCAGAAGCACGTCGACCTGGGCTGCACGATGTTTGTCATGGAGTTCTTCGGCCGGGACACGCGCGAGCCGGCCCGGCTTTTCGCGGAGACCGTGCTGCCGCACTTCCAGTAGGGTTCCCGGGGGCCGCAGAGTTGTCGCGCGCCGAATTCTCACGTAGCCGAGACTCTTGCTGCACGGAAGCAGGCCGGTCTGGAACTCTGACCCCTCAAAAGGAATACTCAGCGCGGACCGGGCGCCCGGGCCAGCGCCGCCGCCCGGCGCGCGATCTCCGGCGCCTCTAGGCGGGCACACGTGGCCGCGAACTCCGGGCGCGGTCCACGCCAGCGCAGGTGCTCCACGGACTCAAAGGTGACGGCCGTAGTCCTCAGCGTCGCCAGGTCACGGAACAGGAAGGCACGCTCGCGCTGCTGGACCAGGGTCTGGGCGAGGACCGGCGCGCCCCGGACACTGACGTCCCAGTCCCCCGAGCGCCGGGGTATGGCCTCGAGGTGCCGATAGCGGGCGAGCACCGCCGCCGCCGACTTCGCTCCCCAGCCGGGCAAGCCCGGAAAACCGTCGGCGCTGTCACCGACCAGGGCGAGATAGTCGGGCACAGACTCCGGCCCGACGCCGAATTTGACCCTTACCCCATCAGCGTCGAACAGCTTCTGCTGGCGGCGGTCGAGCTGGAGTACCTTGCCGCCGACGCATTGCCCCAAGTCCTTGTCCGGCGAGCAGATGTATACGCGCTCGACGGCCGGCTCGGCCGCGGCCTTCAGCGCCCCTGAAGCCAGCGCGTCGTCGGCCTCGAGCTCGACCATGGGCCAGACCGCGACACCGAGAGCGCTGAGAGCGTCCTCGATGACGGGAAACTGGGCCAGAATGCGGGGGTCGATACCCGCGCTCGACTTGTAGCCCGGCCAAAGCCCGTTTCGAAACGACTCGACCACGTGGTCGGTGGCAACCCCGAGATGGGTGACGCCCTCAGTGAGCATCTGGAGCACCGTGCTGAGCACGCCGCGAGTGCCGGCGACCTCCAGCCCGTCGCCGGTTTTATGCGACGGCAAGGCGAAGTGATAGCGGAAGAGCTCGTAGGTGCCGTCGAGGAGGTAAACGTCCGGCATTAGCCCGCCAGCAGGCGTGTGCCCGCCAACCGGCGCCGCCGGTCTTCCCTGTAGATGTACATCGCCCCCTACGATAGCCTAAGGGCGGCGCTCCGGCTCCAGGCGGGCGCCGCCAAACCATGACCGAGACCCGAACAGTCCTCCTCGCCGGCTCTAGCGGCCTGATCTACTCCGACTCGGGGCCCGAGGCCACGGTGTGGGCCTGGACGAGGGAGTCGCTCGCCGCACGGGTCCCTGACGTGGAGTGGCGCGTGGTCGCCGCGGGGCTTGCGCCCAGCCGGTCGCTCGCGGATCGAGCTCTGGCCGCGGCCAGAGAGCACTGTCCCGACGTGTTCGTCCTGAGTCTCGCGAGCACTCCATTCGCTCAGGAGTTCGTGCGCCACAGGGTTCAAAGGCGCTGGCCTAAGCTCTATGGCGCCGCTTGCGCGGCCGATGAATGGCTCAAGGGCCTGGCCGGAGGCAATGTGGGCTCCAGGGGACATGCCCGGCGCTTCATCTACCGCGTCCCTTACTGGTTCGCCCTGCATACGATCGGCGGCGAGCCGGCGATGGCGGTAGAGCGGGCGAAGCAAAACATGCTCGACGCCCTCAACGCCCTGAGCCGTCTCGAGGACACGGTGGTCATCTGCCGCCTTCCGAGCGGCTCATCCGGGGGTTCCCGCGCACGCGGGGCGCGCTACGCCGCGTGCGAGCAATACGTGAACCAGGCTCTGATCGAAGCATGCCGCGCCCACCACTTCGCGCATTTCCGCGTGCTCGACTCTTATGGAAAGAAGCAGGGACGAGATCGCGACGGAGTCCATTTCGACGCGGACGTTCGGCGCTTCGAGGCCCGGCTGATCGCCGACAAGGTTATCGAGAGCCTGAGCGTCGTAGAGCAGGCTCCACGGTGAAGCCGGAGCCAATCTCGGTCCTCTTCCTGGGTCTGAGCAGCGTTGCCTCCGCGAAGACGGGAGCTGAGGGCTCGCTAACCGGCCTAACTCGGACCTGCCTGGAAGGGCGGGCGCCCGGCGTCGCCTGGCGATGCAGCGGGGCGCCGCTCGGGCCGAGCCGCCGAATGGCCCGAGACGCGCTGGCACTGGTTGGGGTTCATCAACCCGACTTCGTCGTGCTGCATCTGGCAGCGAGCGCCTTTGCCTACGAATTCCCGATCGAGCGGGTCCGGCGTCGCTGGCCTGCCGTCTACAGGCCCGTCAAAGCGATTTCCGAACGACTCCACCAGTTGGCACGGTTTGGCCTCCTCGATTCGGGGCCGCCCCGCCGCCTCATTTTCGGAGCGCCCCAATGGTTGGCGCTGCGGACCATCGGCGGCGATACCGCGATACCAGTCGAGCACGCGGTCGCAAACACCAGGGCGACCATCGAGGCTCTCACTCGAAGCGAGGATATTCAGCTTATCTGCCGCCTGCCTGTTGGCCAGACCAAGGCTTCGAAGGCGAGGGCGAGGCGTTACAAGAGCGCATCGCCCGGCACAATTCCGCGATCGTCGACGTGTGTCGCCAGCATCGGGTCCCGTTCCTCGATTTACGGCGCGAACTGGACCAGCGCGGCCGCAGCGTCCAACACCAACGAGACGGCCTTCATATGGACGACGCGACCGAAAGGTTTGAAGCGGACCTTCTGGCCGCCCTGGTCGTCGGGATGCACGAAATCGAGCCGGTCCTCGCGCACAAAGCGATAGCCGGTCCCCGGCATGAGCCGGTGTGAGCGTCCGACTCAGGATCAGGACCGGACGTCCAGCGTCGACACCTGCTTCGACCCCAGATCGACGACCCTGACCTGGTGATTGTTGGTATCGGCGACGTAGAGCCGTTTGCCCGCCAGAGCCAGCCCCGCGGGCTCGTCGAAGGTCGCGGCCGTTAGCGCGGGACCGTCATCGCGTCCCGGTGCTCCCGTTCCGGCGAGCGTGCGGACCATTCCCGTCCCGGGATCGTAGACCTTGATCTTGTGGTTATAGGTGTCGGCCAGGTACACCACCCCTTCGCCCAGGGCAAGACCCTGGACGTGCTGGAGCAGAGCCTGGTCTGCGGGTCCGTCGCGGTCGCCGAACTCGAACAGACCCTTGCCCAGGTGAGTGACGACCTCCTGGTCCTCACCGCCGATGCCCGCCTGCCGGAGGGGCAGCCCAACCGACCTCAAGGCGCTGGTCTCGCTGTCGGCGAAGTACAGGCGCCGGCCGTCGGACTTGATCCCGTACGGCTGCGCCAGGTGGGCCGCCAGCCGCGGTCCGTCGCCGATGCTCTCGACGCCATCGCCGGCGTAGGGATAGACGCGACCGGCGGCGATGTCGAAGGCCCAGACCTGGTGAAATCCGGCCATGCTGACGTAGAGGAAGCCCTCGTGATGGGCGATGTCGTAGGGCGAGTTCAGCGGAATGCCCAGCGCCTCGCCGCCCTCGTGGCGGTAGAGTGACTGCTCGCCCGTGCCGGCCACGGTCTCGACGCTCCCTAGAATCTGGCCGTCCTGAGCTTGTCGAAGGACGGCCCGCCGAATATTGTGGTTCTCGGCGTCGGCGATATACAGGGACTCGCCAACCAGGCACATCCCCTGTGGATGCCAGAACGACGCGCTGTCGAAGTCTCCGTCCGCGGCGCCGATCTCACCGGAGCCGATCGTGGTCTGGACCTTGCCCTCGAGGTCGGTGACCAGGACGCGATTGTGGTTCGAGTCGGCGATGAACAAACGGCCGGTCGCGACATCGGCCTCGACCTTGCCGGGAAAGTAGAGGACCCCGGAGCGCGCCGCCTCGGCCTCGAGCTGGAATGAGAGGGGCGTCTTGTGGAGGATGCCGGCGCGGTCAAACTCCGCCACCATCTCGCCGATCACGCGGTCGAAGGCAGAAAATGGGAACTCGCCCTCGTGCTTGCCGATGACCTTGCCCCGGGGGTCGACGAACATTAGCGTCGGCCAGGCGCGCACGCCCCATTCCTGCCAGATGCGGAACTCGGCGTCGTTGACGACCGGGTGCTCGATCTCATAGCGGAGCACGGCATTGCGGACGTTTCGGGTCTGACGCTCGTTCGGGAACTTGGAGGAGTGGACGCCGACGACGACCAGCGACTCGCGGTACTTACGCTCCAATTTCCGCAACTGCGGAAATATATGCATGCAGTTGATTCAGCAATAAGTCCAGAATTCGAGGATTACCAGCTTGCCGCGCAACTCGGACAAGGAGAGCGGCTGTTCCACGTTGAGCCAGTCGAGCCCCTCGGGAAAGCCTGGGGCGTTCACCTTCCCCTCGTAGCGGCTGGTCACAGTAAGGGCCTCTTTTCGTGATGATGGCGGCGTAACCGCCTCAAGTGTAACGCCGGCATGCAGCAAGAGCGCCCCTTGTGGCGGTGACTGTTGGGGACCCGTTCGTCCGCAGGCACTGGAAGGACGATGGTCATCGCCGGGCGCCTCGGCCGGCCGGATATCCTCCGGGAACTCCTTACCGGTCGCAGCCATCGGCCCGAGGTTGCTTCGTCGCCTGTCGGCTCCTCGCAACGACAGGCGGGGTTGTCGTTGCGAGCACTTGTACAATGCGGACACGGTTACGTCAGGCTCCTGACAACGACGGGCGGGGTTGTCTTTGCGAGGCCGCCGCAGCGGCCGCGGCAATCTCGGGCCCACGACCCTAATGCACGATGATTTTCTGCTCGAGCGACAGATTCAAGATTGAGGGCGCCCGCTGGTTGTGGATCGTCGCGGGCTCCGCCGTGAACTCGCCCTTCCCGGAAACGCGCGCGTAGTACGTGATCGGGCTGCGGCTAGAGCGGGTAACGCAGAAGCTGACTCTCTGGCCGTCGCTGAGGTAAGGGAACACGGTCGCGAGGGGAAAGCCCGGAGGACCGATGGGGCCGCCCAGCAGGGGGTCGTAGGGCGTCGTTATTGCCTTGAGGCCGGAGGGCAGAATATCGGTAATCTCGTAGCAGCCGTCGGGAGCGAGAGCGCCGATCTGGAAGTTCAGCGTGACCGCGACGAGCGCTCCTTCGGGCACTTCTATGGATGACGCGGCGACGACGGGCGGGCCCGCCGGGGCACGGCCGACCGTATACGTACGCACCAGCATGAGATCCGGGCTGAGCTGAGGCACGGAGCCGGAGAGCGGCGCCAGGTAGAGCGTTGAGGCCGCAATCCGGCCCTCGACGGCCTGGAAGCGCAGACCGGCGAACTGGTCCCGCGATAGCGACAACGCGAACATACGGCCCTGCTCCACCGTCACTTCCTCGCGCTTGCCGTCCAGCGTAAGAGCGAATTTCGCCGGGGCGCTGCCCGCCCGTGCCAGCCCCGCCTTCACGTACGTCAGCTCTTCGAGGTAGATGAGGGTGTTTCGCGTCTGGTTGTCGCGCACGTAGCGCAGGTAGCTCTCGGTGCGCGAGTCGCCCAGCCCGGCGCCGAGGATGGCCGCCAGCGCCGTAGCCTCGAGGATGTCGTCCTGGCCGGCGCCCACCCGCAGCCGCCGATAAGGGCTGAGGTCTTCGCCGAACTCCTTCGCTATAGCCTCGAAAGTAACGCGCGCGGACGGGTCGTCGCCGACGGCTTCGAAGCCCAGGGCCAGATAGAGCCTGCCGCGCCAACCGAGGTCCGGGGCGTCCTTGAGCGCGTTCAGGCGCAGGAGCACCGGGTCGCCGAGCGACCCGAGCCCGTAGAGGGCGATCAGCGTGCGCTCGGGCGTCTCCCTGGGGTCGTCGGCCACGGACTGCAGGTATGCGCGAAGGGTGTTCGCCCCGAAGAGGTCCGGCGCCAGCGCGGCCATCCGCGCCGTGACCGCCAGGTCGGGGTCGGCGAAGGGCAGGACCGCGACGCCCACGCGCTGGCTGCGCGGCGCTGTCCTCAAGTAGAGGTCGGACCGCAGTGCTTCCGGGTCCGTCTCGATACCGAAGTACTGCTTGAGCAACCCGCGGGCCAGGTTTCGAGCCAGGGCCTGGTCGACCCTGTCCCCGTATGCCCACTGGAGGCGCTGAAGGATGGGGAAGAAGCGTGCCCGCCCGGCGTCGGAGAACACGATCGTCGTCCGACCCTCGTCGCCGCCCTGGAAGCGCGTGCCCGCGTCTACCACTTCATAGAACTCGACCTTCGGTAGCACCAGCCTCGACGCGACAACATCGACCTTGCGGACGACCGCGTCCTTCATCGAACCCAGGCCCGCTTCCACCCGCACCTCGTGAGTCCCCAGAGTAAGGGCCGGCAGGGGGATGTCGGCCGGCTGGAACGGCCTGACCTCAACGGTCGCGGGCGTTGTCAGGCCGAGGGAAGGCGCCGTCACTTTGATCTGCACCGTCTCGCCGCCCTTCAGCGCGGTCCCGAACACCCGCGCCCGGACCGAGGCCCTGTCAGTCACCAGGTAGTCGCGGTTCAGGGAGACGTCGACGAAGAACGGCCGCGTCACGACCACGGCGCCCAGGGCGCGCCCGGCCTTGAGGTCGTCGGTCAGCGCGTATGCGGTGATCCGCCACGATGTGAGGTTGTCGGGTAACTTGAACTTCACCTGGCCCTGCCCATTGGCGTCGGTCCGTATGCTGCCGAAGAAGGCGATGTCGGCGAAGTCGCGCCTGTCGCCACCGTCGCCGCCCCGTCCGCCGGGACCGGTGTCGTCACCTGGTAGCTGGTGCGATGCCCGCGTGCGGACGACGCCCGACGGCACAGGCGCATACAACGCCGAGAGTATGTCGCCCTGGTAGTCGCTGAGGTTGCGCAGCGCGAACACGGCCTCGTCCACGGCCGCGAGGTTCACCTCGGCGCGGACCGGCCGCCCGTTGTTGTCTGTGACGCGGACGTTCACGGTCGCTTCGCTTCCGGGTTCATAGCTAGAGGCAGCCGTGGCGAGATCGAGGTTCAGGCGGCGTTTCTCCGGGTTGAAGCGAAGCTGGGCCTCGAAGGGCGCCTCGAGGTAGGTCGAGCCGGTGAACGCGACGCCGCGCACCGACACGCTCGGTATGTGCTCGTCACCGAACGTCAGCGCGTATTCGGGTCCGTCCTGGACGGTGTAGCGGCGCAGGCCGCGCTGCCCCTCGTAGAACAGGAAGCGGCTCTTGCCTCCGGACGGCGCCGGGCTCTCACCGCGGTAGAACGTGACCCTTATCCGTTCGCCGGTCTCGTAGGTCCTGGAGCCGAAGAAGAGGGAGGTGTCGTCGTTCACCTTCAGATACGGGAAGCTCAGCCCGCCGATAAGAAGCAGGTCGCCGAAGCTGCTGATGTGCAGGGTCGTGGTCCTGCCTTGAGGGTCTGTCGTGGAGACAGTCACGTCGTACAGCCGTCCTGCCTCACTGGCGAAGGTGTAGCTGAAGCGTCCCTGGGCGTCGGTGCTCACGGTGGCCGAGGGTAGATGGCGCTGCCTCTGGTCGTAGGTAAAGACCTTCGCTGAGATCTTGTTCACGAAGTCGTAACGCTCTCCTACCTCCCGGCGCTCGTAGGTAATCTCCGTGACGTCGATGGTCAGGCTCTGGCTCGGGACCGTCTGCTCCAGGTACGCCGGCCTCGTCCCAGAAGACGGGGCGTAGAAGGGATATCTGCCCCTGGCCAGGCCTTCCTCGAACTTCGGCAGGTCGACGCGGGCGACCTCGCCGCTAACCACGCTCTGACCACCGCTGGTCTTCGAGCTTCCGGTGATGGCGATGGAGGCGGGAAACACGATCAGGTCCGACTGCTGGCTGACCTGCCCTTCTTCTGCCCGCGTGGCCCCGAAGACGTAGGACAGATTGGCGTACGATGACCGGTCCGGGTACGGATAAGCCGCCGTCACGTGCAGCGAAGCACGGCCCTGCGCGTCCGTGGTGAGGCTGCCGCCCGCGGCCGTTTGCTTGCTAAACCCGAGTTCGAGAGCCGGCACCGGCGAGCCGTCGTAGAACTGGGCTTCGACGCCGATGTCGACGGTGTCACCTTCGAACACGGCCCGCCTCGAGACAGTGGTGTTCAGCCGGTACGCGGGCTTGACATATCGGCTGACCTGGAAGTAGGCGCTGGTCAGCGCCACGCCGTTGGCCGCGACCTCGATGTAGTAGTGCCCGGCGTCGAGCGACTGGAGTGTCATCTGCCCTTCGAACGTGCCCAGGTCCGAGGTGCGAAGGCTGATCGGCCGGCCGACGCGAACTCCCTGGGAGCCGCTGCTCTCGCGCAGCTCCACGGTCAGGTCCCGAGCGGCCGCTCCCTCGCGAACTAGGGCGACGCCCCAGAAGTGGACGGTGTCGTTCGGCTGGTAGATCGGCCTGTCGGTAGACAGGAAGCGCGAGTAGTCGTTCTGCCCGTTCAGGCCATAGGCGTACACCGAGGTGAAGCCGCTCTCGCTCGCGAACGCCGGCCCCAGAGGCACCACGACCTGACGGCCGCCGGCGTTGACCACAAAGAGGCCCGCCCCCGTATGAAGGGGTGTTCCGTAGCGATTGACCTCGACGACCGAGGCCGCCGGAGTGTCGAATTCCGCGACGCCCTGCGAGTTCGTAGAACCAAGCAGCCCGCCTCCGGCCTTCTCCACGCGGGCGCCCGTCAGGGGCGCGCCCGTCCCGACGTCGTTCACCCATACCAGGGTCCTCGTCTGCGTCACCGAGACGTAGGTGGCGACGTCTGTGACCTGGAGCCAGGCCTGTTGCCTGGGGCCGCCGATCTGCGAATCGACCAGGTAGGAGCCCGCGGGCAGCGCCGCCGGGAATCGAATGTACGCGTCTGTGGTCCCGTAGCGGAGGGATGCCGGGTCGGCGACGCCCTCCACGTGACCCACGAAGCTCGTGACGAGGTCGAGGCCGGCCGGGTCGACCGTCGCCCGGTCGCGGCTGAAGATCGACCAGCCGGGCGCCTGGTCGAGCGCCTGGACGTCGGCCACGAACCGGTCCAGCGCTCGATAGGCGTATACCGATATCGGCAGGTCGCGCGGCGCCGCGGGCGCCGTGGTCACAACCAGCACCGGCGCTTCCGCCGCGGGCGTCTCGTTCATCTTGCGGGCGAATGTGGTGGAGGCCTGGGGCGGGCCGCCACGGCGCCCATCGCCGGTCTCGAACTGGAAGACCGTTTCCTCCTCCAGCTTGCCGTCACTGCCGGCGAGGGCGATGCCCGGCTTGACCCTTACCGTATACAAGGTCGCGGGCGCCAGCGCGCGCGGCACAAAGACCAGCGTCCGCTTTACCTGCTCGAAATGTCCCTCGACCGCCGGCTCGATCTGCACGTTGGCCTGAGGGTTGATCGCGCCGTCGTGGCTGAAGGTAACCTCAATGCCCGTATCCAGCGGCACGCCGGCCGTCTGGTGCGCGGGCAGGGTGGAGACGACGCGTAAGGGGCTGGCGATCTGGAACGCCCAACTCGCGGCCACCGCCCCGGTCTCGGGTACGAAGAACCCGATCTTGATCACGATGCCGGGTTCGAGCTCGCGCTCGGGGCGCAACCGGAACTCGCGCTTCGACAGCTCCTCGACTTTGAGATCGCCCGCCGGGGTCTGGCGCAGCGAGGCCTTGACCTGGGACTGATCGAGGTCAACGCCGCTTGTGAGCACGAAAGTTGTGCCGGGCGCGACGCCAAGGCTGTCGGCCGAGGTGGGCTTGAGGTCGAGCCCGAGGCCGGCGACGTTCTCCGGCAGGCCGCTCGGTTCCCCGTCGCCGCTATCGCGGCCCAGGATGAGAGCCACGGCGACGATCACGACCGCGAGCGCGGCCGCGCCGGCCGCGCCACCGCCCAGCAAGACGCGTCTGGACTTAAGCTTCATACCTCAATCATTCTCTCAGGAAATTCGCGGCGCGCCCATGCCGCGCTGCTATCGGCGGCCTATCGCCTGGCATCGGGCGCCGCGACGTCGGGATCGATCCGCGGACTGAAGGTCCGCGGCTATGGGCCTTTCCTTCCAGCCGGGGGATTCAGTCCGCGGATCGATCTCCCATCCGCCCTCCATCCCAGCGCCCGCCTGCGCGTCCGTCACCTCAATGCGGCGTTCAAGCCCGCAAGCCGCTCGTCGATCGCTTTCGCCTCCTCCGGCGTCGCCGGGCGCGGCCGGTCCTCATCCGGGTCGATGTATACGGGCCGATAAGCTGCGTTCAGCGCCCCTTCGCGGCTGAGCTCGACCCGGAGGACGAGCGTCTGGAACGGCCTCGGCCCCAGGGTGGCGAGGTCGTCGCGGTCGAGGTCGAAGACGAAGTTGCCCAGGCTAAAGACGATCAGGCCGTTCTTGTACCTCTCCCAGCCCTGGAGGACGTGGGGGTGGGAGCCGAGAACGAGGACCGCGCCGGCGTCGATCGCCGCGTGGGCCAGCGCCCGCTGCTCGGCCGTCGGCGCGTCCGTGTACTCGCTGCCCGCGTGCATCGAGACCACGACAATCTCCGCGGCGGCTCTGGCCGCGATGATGTCGCGCTGGACTGAGGCAAGGTCCGCCCGGGCGACCCCGGCCGCGGCGGGGCCAGCGAATGTCGTCTCCAGGACGGCATCGTAGGAAAGGAAGGCGACGCGAATTCCCCGAACGGCGACGATCGCCGGCCGCCGCGCCCCGGCGTCATCCACTCCGGCGCCTGAATAACGGACTCCGGCCGCGTCGAGCGCCGCGACGGTATCGGCCAGGGCGATGCCTCCGAAATCCATGACGTGGTTGTTCCCCAGGGCCACGACGTCGATCCCCGCCTCCGCCAGGCCGCGGGCGTGTCGCGGAGGCGTTCGAAACGTATAGGACTTGACCGCGGCGGACCCCCGATCCGTGAAGGTCCCCTCCAGGTTTGCGACCGTAATGTCCGCGTCGGCCAGCAGGGCGCGGACACGCTCGAACGGATACAAGGACCCGTGCGCGTCCATCAGGTCGGTGATATCCCGCGCCAGCATCAGGTCGCCGACCGCGTTCAGCGTCACGACCCCGGGCGCCGCCGTGGGCGTGGTCGGGCTCGCTTGGGGCAGGCGCGAGGTGGCTGCCGGGGACTCGGTCGAGACCGCGTAAGTGGCATCCGCAGGCGGATTCGCCGCCGGAGTCTCGTTCACGGAGACGCCGCAAGCGCAGAGCAGGACGAAGAGCAGGACGGCGGCGGCGGGAAATCGGGCCACGCCGCAATGTTAGGCGAAGCGGGGCCTCGTGATACTCTTCAGGCGCCGTGGCCAACCGACCTTCAAACCCGCCGGCGCCCGCAATCACCCTCACCGCCGTTGGCTCCGGCCGCCGGGTGGCGCTGAACGCGCCCGGCGTCGCGACGGTGCTAATCTGCTTCACCCAGGAGACCCAGTCCGGCATCGCGCCCGTCGAAGCGGCAGTGCGCGCGCGCTGGCCCAGCCCGACGGACGTGCTTGTTGCCCACGTGGTCGACCTCCACAAGGTCCCCGGCCTCTTCCGCAAGGTCGCGGAGGGCATCCTCGCCGGCGAGTACAAGAAGACCGTCGAGGGCCTAACTCCCGGCCAGGAACCATACGAGCACGTCGTCATTCTTCCCGACTGGGAAGGCGCCGTGGCGGCGGCGCTGGCGCTGGATGATCTGTCGAAGACGCTCGCGGTGGTTATTCTGGACGACCGTGGATGCCTGCTCGGGACCTATCAGGGCCCGGAGCCGGCCACGGAAGCAGTGCGACTGATGAGTCGCGCCGCAGGCCTGTAGGGCCCTTTCGGGAAGGGCACATTCGGGCGGCCGCGCCGCTTCTCGAAGCGGCACTACGGTGTGCGCTCGCGGCGCCCCAGTGGTCGATCCCGGCGACGGTCGCAGGACCGGAGGGGAAACCCGCGCGCAGGCTGGAAGCCCCGGCGACGAAGGCGCCCTGGACAGAGGCGGGTGAGGGCTTGACCGTCAGGCTCTCCCCTACCAGTAGCGCAGGTCCGTGTAAATACTGCGGCCGAAGGGACGGCGCGTCTCGGCGTCGAAGGTACCGCCTTCCATCCCCCGCGTCTCGGGAGCCGGCCCGTAGCCCTCCAGCAGCTTGGCAAGCGCTGGCAAGTTCTCTAGAGGTATCGTAAGGGAGTCGCGCCCGAGGCGATCGGTCTCGCCGATGAGATAGCTGACGAGGCGGGCCATAGCCTCTTCGCGACCCTCCGCGTAGCCGAAGTCGAGGACGGCGGTGCTCGTAACCGTATGCTGCTCGCCCGTGGTCTTATGGCGCCAGACCTCGCGGATGTCCCGCCCGCGGTCCCAGAGACCGGCGCAGGCCACGATACGCCCATCCTCCTCCAGAACGTAGTAGTCCTGCCAGCCGTAGACTGAGTGGGCAGCCAGCCAGGCCGGCGACTTTTCCCCAGGTCTGGACTCATCCAGCCTATCGCGCAGGTACTCGGCGCTAAAGGGGCGGAAGAGGTCCAGCCCTCGATGGGTGCGGTTTATGAGCGGGACGCAGTGACGTATGTCCGAGTGTCTTGCTTTGCGGATGCCCTGGCCATCGCCATCGAAGGGCCGGCGGCCGTAGCTGAGCACCGTTACTGGCGTACCCGCGACGGGCGGAGGTTCTGGCGAACCGGGCGGACGCGTCGTGCTCAAACGCTCACGGTTGGTGTGCTGAAAGAAGCTGAAGGAGGCGAGGTTCTCCGAGCGAATGTAGAAGTAACCTACTCGTCTAGGAGGAGGCACGGTGGCGGCCGGAGGCGCCAGCCCGCGGACCAGATCGGAGAGGCCCTGGCCTCTGCACTCCCGGCGAATGCGCAGCGCCTGGTCGCAATTGACCACAACCCACTTGCCGCCGACAACGGTCTTGCGAATAGCGTATGTCGTAGTGGCCAGGATCACCCCCCGGTCTTCGAGGACGCTGATACAGGCCCCCTCCTGAAGGCGGAACTGAGCGAACGGTCGCGGGCTCCTCTCCACCGTCACCTCCCACTCGCCGAGGTCTTCCGGAGAGTGAGCGTGGCAGTCAGCGAGGGCTTCGGCGTCGGCTATGGTGGCGGCGCGCAGGCGTAGCGTCCCGAACATCAGCCGCTCCCGGCCGTCAAGAACGCGTTTGAAGAACGGCGGCGCGCCCTGCGCCAGCGCCATCTCCATCTGGCTGCGAGGAACCCGCAGTTCAGCGGCGCGCTGGAGCAGCTCCGGCGGCCAGCCCTTATTCTCCCAGGCCTGGCGCAGATCCTCGGGGACCGGCACAGGTGCAAACAGGGACTCCATCGGAGTGGTTGCTGCAGTTGTCATTGTTGATCCTCCCTCAGACGTGGCCTCGGCCCTCAGGCGGAAACCGCGCGCTCCAGCACCCAGACGTCGTTGCGCGAGGTCCCGCTGACGAAGGCGAGGCGCTGACCGTCGGGATGGAGGCTCAGGCCGCCATGGAACTGCCTCTCCGGCAACAGGCCCAGACTCTCGGGAGCGCCGCCTGCAACGGCCACCCGCCACAGCTCAAAGGGCGCTCTTTCGCGTGGCTTCAAGAAGAGCAGATAGCGGCCGTCAGGAGTCCAGGGGAGCACTGCTAATTTCTCTCCCTCCAGCCCTCTCGCCAGCTCCCGTCCTTCCTGGGAAGGGCCGCCCGTGGCGGATATGATGTTTACGGTGTCTACAAAGCTCCCTTCAGACGGGGTACGCGAGCTGAACGCCAGCCACTGGCCATTGGCCGAGACCGCCATACCTCCTCCGCGACATATCTCCTCTTCGCGACCGGTCTCCAGGTCCCGCCGGAGGATGCGGGCTCCAGCGCGGTCTGAGAGCCAATAGAAGAGCGTCTTTCCGTCAGGAGACAACTGGAAGGAGGGCGTCCAGCCTTTTGGATGGACGATGGGAGTGACGCGGCCGCTTTCGGCGTCGACGCGGCAGATAGCCTCGGTGCCCTCGTCGTCCCGGCAGAGGGCAAGGATGGCGCGGCCGTCCGGGGCCCAGCGGAGCGAGTAGCCGCCGCCCGCTTCCCTCCCTCGCAGCGAGAGCTCCCGCTCCTCGCCGGAGGCCAGGGAACGGACGACAAGGGCGCAGTCGCCCAGCCACCTCGGCCGGGCGTAGACGAGCTGCTGGCCGTCGGGCGACCAGCCGGCCCCGGCGTGACCATCCACATGGCTGACCAGCTTTTCGCAGGTCATGACCTTCCCCGCCGGGTCGAGGCCGGCGAGATAAAGGTGAAACTCCTGGCTGCCGACGCCGTAGTAGAAGGAACCCTCCCGGCTGAACCCGAGCGGCATGATAGATGAGCCCAGGGGAGCGATATCCGCCCTGACCAGCTCTGGCGCGCCCTGAGCTTCGCCATCGGCCACCCGGATGGTCCAGGCATCGAGAGTGCCCCCGCGGTCGCTGGCGAAGAGGACGCTCTTGCCGTCCGGCGTCCAGGCGAGCACGCGGTCGTCGGCCGGATGCTGGACCAGGGCGCTCTCCCGGCTCCCCTCGGCGGCGAGGAGGAAGATGTCGGATTTTGTGGGGTCTCGTTCCTGAGGCGAGCTATAGGCGATGTGGCGCCCGTCAGGCGAAAGGCGCCAAGAACGAAAGACCCCGGCCTCACCTGGCTGGAACGGCTTGAGGACGCGGGCGGAGCCATCGTGGAGCGAAACCAGGGCCACCCGGCCTTCTCCGCTAGTCCTCAGGCTCGCCAGGACCTGCTCGCCGTCGGGGGTCCAGCCGTGGGGAATTACCCAGGTGACCTCCTCATCGCGATAGAGCAGACGCTGCCCGGCGCCGTCGATCCCGACGAGGCGCAGGTCGCAGAGCCCGTCGTGCCACCACCCGTAGGCCACGTGCTTGCCATCAGGCGAGAGGGCGGAACCAGCGTTGAAGCCGTACTCGCGCTGCCAATCCGTGTTGGTGAGGCGGCGGACCTCGCCGCTGGCGATATCGCGCAGGGCCAGCTCGCCCACGCCGCCCCTGTCGTTGTCCCATTGGGTATAGGCGACGTAGCGTCCGTCCATCCAGGCGGCCGTCTCGAAATCGAGGACGCCAGGATCTGAGAGGACTACTCTGGGTTCTGATGACATGTGAAAAACCTCCCATGCCCTCGCCGTGAGGGCGCTTGCTACCAGATCTCGTAGAGTGGACGGCCAGAGCCGGAGGACGCCCGCCGCGCCGCGCCGCTCCCGGGCGTCGCGGCAGGCATCGCGAAACAGCTGCGTCATCGTCGCCGCGTAGCGCCGGCGAAACCCTCCGGGATAGGCGACCAGCAGCAGCCGGTAGACCTGTTCGGAGAGCGGCCGGGCGCCGTTAGGAGCTGCGGTCGTCATCAGCTCCCTCCGAGGCTTGAGAGGCGCTGCCCGCCGAGGAGACGCCTACTTCGCGCCACCAAAACGACGTTGGCCAGGCGCTGCACCTCCGCCCGCGTCGCCCTGAGGCCGCTCAGCGTCAGCCGGTAGTAGCGGCGTCGCTCGTCGTCCAGCGCCGGGTCGGGCCGCTCGGCCGCCTCGACGATCAGGCCCTGGTCCAGCAGGCGCTTGATGGTCCAGTACAGGGTGCCCGGCCCCAGGCGGGTGCCGCCATCGGTGACGCGGGCGACCTCCTGCATGATCGCGTAGCCGTGGCGCTCGCCGCCGGCCAGCGCCAGCAGGATGTGGAAAGCGGCCGGTGTGAGCGGCACCGCCGTCTTGCGCTTATCGAGCTTTGCCATCGGGGGTTCCTCCTAGGATTGTACCGATTGCCGATATATCGAGAACTGATATATACCCCAGGCGTCGACTTGTCAAGGGGTTGCTGGGCCAAATGTAGATGCTCTGAGATTCTGTCCGCGCTAGAGATCGTCGATCACGGCGTCCTCGCGCTGGTCGAGACCGAGTACGCCGCCGGACGCGAGGGCCACGATCAGGCGCAGGTCATGGCAACGCTTGCTGCCACCTCCCGCTTCCAACCACGCTGGCGTTGCGCCAATATCTGTGCATGAATCCTCCCTCCAGCGCGACGGTCGCGACGATCGAGGGCCAGCACCGCTTCTACATCGAGCTCCTCGGCACCGCACGGGGATCGACGGTGCTCGACGCCGGCTGCGGCCGCGGCCGCACTCTGGCCCTGGCGCGGGGAAGCCATCCAGAGCTGCGCTGGACCGGTGTCGACGTCCGCCGGCCCGCCGTCCTCACGGGCAATGCGGAACTCCTCGGCGCCGCCCTCGCGGTCGCCGACGTGCGCTGGCTCCCGTTCGCGGCTAACGCGTTCGACGCGGTCTTCTCGCGCGATGTCCTCGAGTGCGTGCCCGAACCACGCGAGGCCCTGCTGGAGATGACCCGAGCCTTGAAGCCCGGAGGAACCCTCGTGGTCTGCCACTGGGACTGGGATACCGAGGTCTTCAACATCCCCGACCGCGACCTCTGTCGCCGCATGGTGTCGGCCTTCGCCGAGACCCAACAGGGTTGGATGGAGCACTTCGATCCGGCCATGGGCCGCCGGCTCTACGGCCTCGTGAAGTCCTGCCCAGGCCTAGAGATCGTCGATCACGGCGTCCTCGTGCTGGTCGAGACCGAGTACGCCGCCGGACGCCAGGGCCACGATCAGGCGCGGGCCATGGCAACGCTGCTGCCCTCGCGCGGCAAGGTCAGCGCCGAAGACGCCGCGCGGTTCCTGGCTCTTCTGAGTGAATCCCAGGACGACGGGACTTATTTCTACAGCGCCAACCACTACTGGGTCAGGGCGCGACGCGGTATCTGAGCTTGGGCGCGAAGCGCGCCCTGAGCGAGTCGCGGAAGATGCGCGCGAACTCGGCTTCAGCGAATCCGAAGGCGTTATGAAGCAACCGGAGCTCGCCCTCCATCGTGTTGGAGAACGCGCCGGGGTCGTCCGTGTTGACGCTCACGCTCAGGCCGGCGGCGATTGCGCGCGCGATCGGGTGGTCCTCGATCCGAGAAACGGCGCCGGTGACGAGGTTGCTGGTCGGGCACATCTCCACGTGGATGCCCTCGTCCCGCACGCGCTTCACCAGCTCGGTATCCTGAAAGATGGCGACGCCGTGGCCGATGCGGCGCGGGAAGCCGTTATCGAGCGCGTCGCGCACGGATTCCGGTCCCGCCCATTCGCCGGCGTGGACCTCGACCGGCACGCCGGCGTCGCGCAGGCGCTCGAACGACCTCCGAAGCGGCGCGATCGGGACCTCCGGCCAGCCGGCGATGACCAGCCCTCTGATCAGCCCCTGCTCGTGAGCCGCGATTACTCTCTCCGCTCGGTCGGCCACCCACTCGGGCGGACGCGTCCGGGAAAACTGGGCCAGAAACTCGACCTGAATCTGCCGCTCTTCCAGCGAGTCGACGTAGGCCCGGAAGTCCCGGAGCTTCTCCGTGCCTTCGGGGCCAGCGAGCGGAAGCTCGCTCGTCCCGATGAAGACTTCGGTGTAGACCACGTTGTGCGCCTTCAGCCGGGCGACGTGGGCGGCGATCACCGGCCGGAAGTTGTCGATATCGCCCTCGACCGCGTCGGCGACGCCGAACCAGCGCAGGAAGCCCTCGAAGTCGCGCGCCGGCGTCACCGCCGCCAGCGCCTCCGGCGTCAGGCCCAGGTCAAGGCCCGACGCGATCATGTCCGAGACCATCGCCGCGTCGACGACGCCGTCCAGGTGGCAGTGCAGCTCGACCTTGGGGATGGCGGCGATGTTTATGGCCACTGATTAAGACTGATTCTCACAGGTGGTTCCGCTCAGAAGCGACGTGGCGCCGGTACAGGGCCGTAAGGGCGGCATCGGTCGCGCCGGAGTCCGTGCCGTTCTCGACCTCCTCGTGCGGCCACGACAACGGCACATCCTCCCAGTTGGCACGTATGTAGGCGTCGGCCGCGGCGACGTCAATCGTGACCGGGCTGCCGGCGCGCGCCCTCAGCCGCTCCTCCCAGAGTGCGCGCGGCGCGCGAATCAGAACGAATACCACGCTCGCATCGGGAAGCTGGTCTCGGAGGAACCGTCGGGCCTCCTCGTTGGGCAGGCCGTCGGCGAGGGCGACGTGGGGTTGAGTCTCCAGCAAGGACTGGATGTGGTCGCAGTAGCGGCGGATGTTCGCCAGGCGCATGGCCTGAGTGTAGCGGCCGTCCTCCACGGCGGCGCGCTCTGCGGGAGTCATGAAGAGGTCGGTGTCTGTCGCCGGTATGCCGTGCAGCTCGCCGAAGCGGCGGCAGAGCGTGCTCTTGCCGGCGCCCGGGTGACCGAAGAAGGCGAAGACGATGGCGGCGCGTGAGTTGTCCGTGAAGCGCACCTGTCCGAGGCGGCGTGGCGCCTTATCGTAGGCCCGGGAGGCGAGATCGACAACGGATGAGGAGAGCGGATAAGCGGATGAGCCGGGCTACACCCGCTCGACCCCGAGCACTACCTGGCGCCCGTCGATCCCGTGCTCCTCGCGGTGCGCGCCCGCGGGCGGGTCGCCGGCGGCGGTGGACTCGGCGAGGACCTCCTGGGCGATGTAGGCGCCCCAGGCCCCGATCACCCGCTCGAGCCCTTCGCCCGCGAAGGTCAGGCGGATGCGGTCCGCGATCTCGAAGCCGGCGCTCTTGCGCATCTCCTGGATGCGGCGCACCAGCTCCCGCGCCAGGCCTTCGTCCGCCAGTTGCGGCGTGATCTCGGTGGTGACGACGGCGGCATAGCCGGCCTCCCCGGCCGCGGCGAAGCCCGGCTTGGCGGATGTCGTCACCAGCACCTCGTCCGGGGCCAGCGTGAAGGCTTCGAGCTTCACCTGGCGGCCCTCGGCCACGGCCTTGGCGACCGCGACCCTGTCGGCGGCGCCGAGGGCGCGCTGGATCAGGCCGACCTGGGGGCCGTACTTGGGGCCGAGGAGGGGCAGGTTGGGCCTGACCTGGTAGTCGAAGAACTCGGCCTCGTCTTCGATCAGGTCGACAGCCTTGACGTTCAGCTCCTCGAGCAGCTGGTCGGCTAGCTGGCGAACGGTCTCGCGCTCCGCAGCGGTCTGAACCCTGACGTAGACCTTCTGCAGGGGCTGGCGGACCTTCACGCCCACCTTGGCCCGCGCCGAGCGTCCCAGTGAGGCCAGGCGCTGGACCAGGCGGACCGAGTCCGAGAGCTCGCGGTCGATCAGGCTCTCGTCCGCAACCGGCCAGTCGCAGAGGTGCACGCTCTCCGGGGCCTCCGCCCCGCGTCTGGCGACCTGAAGGTCGCCGCTACGGGGGTTGGAGCGCACCAGGTTCTGATACATGTCCTCGGCCAGGAAGGGCATCATCGGCGCCAGTAGCTTGCTCAATGTCACCAGGCAGGTCCAGAGCGTCTCGTAGGCCGAGCGCTTGTCGGCGTCGTCCTCCGACTTCCAGAAGCGGCGCCGGCTGCGGCGCACGTACCAGTTCGAGAGTCCCTCGACGAAGTCGGCGATCGCGGCGCAGGCGTGCATCGAGTCGTATTCCTCGAAACAGGCGGTGACGCCGGCGACAAGCTGGTTTAGCTCCGAGAGCGCCCAGCGGTCGAGCTCGGGGCGATCCGCCGTTAATCCCGTGGCGACCGTATTCTCCCTCTCCCGCTGGGTGAGGCCCGTATTCTCCCTCTCCCGCTGGGTGAGGCCCGTATTCTCCCTCTCCCGCTGGGTGAGGCCCGTGTTCTCCCTCTCCCGCTGGGTGAGGCCCGTATTCTCCCTCTCCCGCTGGGAGAGGGTTGGGGTGAGGGCCGCCGGCGTCCAGCCGTCGATGTTCGCGTAGGTGACGAAAAACGAGTAGGTGTTCCACAGGGTCGAAAGGAAGCCGCGCTTGATCTCGTCGCCGCCGTGCCAGCCGAAGTTGAGGTTGTTCGCGGGCGGGTGCTTGAAGAACATCCAGCGCATGACGTCGGAGCCCATGCGCTCGGCGGCGTCCTCGAACCAGATGGCGTTGCCCTTCGACTTGTGCATCTCCTCGCCGTGCTCATCGCGGAGCAAGGCGTAGGAGAACAGCTCCTTGAAGGGCGGCCGGCCCTCGTGCTCGGTGCCCTCGGTCATGACCGTGCCCAGGGCGAGGAGCGAGTAGAACCAGTTGCGAAACTGGCCGGGGAAGCTCTCGGACACCCAGTCCGCCGGGAACCACTGCTCCCAAAAAGCGCGGTCGTGGCGGAAGTTGAGGGTCGAAAAAGGCACCATGCCGCCGTCCAGCCAGGGGTTGCCGACGTCCTTGATCCGCGGCACTTTGGCGCCGCACCTCGGGCAGAGTACGCGGACGGCGTCGATGTACGGGCGGTGGGGGCTGTGGCCCTGGAACTGGTCCCAGCCCTCGATGGCGCGCTCCTTGAGCTCGACTTCGGAGCCGATGACCTCGAAGTTGCCGCACTCGCCGCACTCGAAGATCGGCAGCGCCAGGCCGTAGTAGCGCTTCTTGGAGATCATCCAGTCGTGCATGTTGCGCAGCCAGTCCAGCTCGCGCGCCAGGCCGAATTCCGGGATCCAGCGCGCCTTGCGGGTGACGTCCATGATCTTGAAGCGCAGCGCGTCCCCCTCCCCACCCCTGGCGACCTCAAGGTCGCCGCTACGTGGCTCAAGGTCGCCGCTGCGTGGCCCGTCCATGGAGATGAACCACTCGTCGACCAGGCGGAAGACCAGCTCCGAGGCGCAGCGCCAGCAGACGGGGTAGCGGTGGGTATAGTCCTCGACGCGATACAGCAGTCCCTTCTCGCGCAGGCTGTCGAAGACCATATCGGGCACGTCGCTGGCGAAGAGGCCCTCGAAGGGGCCGTAATTCCCGTCTCTAAGATAAGTGCCGTCCTCGTCCAGGGGCGCGATCACGTCGAGGGCGTGGACCTTCGATAGGGCGAAGTCCTCGGCGCCGGCGCCGGGCGCGATGTGAACGATACCGGTGCCCTCGGCGTCCGAGACCTCGTCCCAGGCGATCACGCGGTGGACGATGCCTTTCTGCGCCGGAAGCTCGTCGAAGGGTCCCCGATAGGTGAGGCCGACCAGCCCCGCGCCCGTCACCTCCCCGAGGACCTCGTGCTCGTTTCGGACGGCGGTCGCAAGCGCGCCCTTCGAGACGTAGAAAATGTCGTCGCCCTGGCGCACGCGGACGTATGTCAGCTCCGGGTGCACCGCCGCGGCCACGTTCGCCGCCAGCGTCCAGGGTGTCGTCGTCCAGACGAGGAGGGATTCGGCCGGAGAGGGGCGTAGAGAGGAACCTTTAGGTCCGTTTCTCCCTTGGCCCTGCGGACGGACCTGAAGCTGCGTCTCTACGTCCGAACCCGAGGCTCCGGCCACCCTCCCCGTGATCGGGAACTTCAAGTAAACGCTCTTGTGCGTGACCTCCTGGTAGCCCTCGGTGACGATCTCGTGCTGGGAGATGCCGGTGCCGCAGCGGGGGCACCAGGGCATGGAGTCCTTGCCCTTATACAGCCAGCCCTTTTCCCAGCACCTCTTGAGGAAGGCCCAGATCGTGAAGTTGTTCTCGTCCGAGTTCGTGTAGTAGCTGTTGTCCCAGTCCATCCAGTAGCCCAGGCGGATGGACTGGTCGGTCTGGATCTTCGCGAAGCGCTGCACGCGCTCCTTGCAGGCCTCGACGAACTCGGCAATGCCGAAGCGCTCGATGTCGCGCTTGGACTTGAAGCCCAGCTCCTTCTCGACCTCGACCTCGATCCAGAGGCCCTGGCAGTCGAAGCCGTTCTGGTAGCGCTGCTGGAAGCCCTGCATGGTCTTGAAGCGCTGATAAAGGTCCTTAAAAGAGCGGCCCCAGGCGTGGTGGACACCCATTGGGTTATTGGCCGTGATCGGGCCGTCGATGAACGACCAGCGCTTCTCGGCGTTCTCGTTGCGCTTCAGGTACTTCTGCATCGAGCCGTGCTCGTCCCACCACGCCTGCACGCGGTGCTCGAGGTCGACGAAGTCGACGCGGGTGGGGACGGGCTTAAATGTCATCGCCACCATCTCCTCTCGGGAAACAAGGACCAGGGGACAAAGAACCAGTGATGGCGATGATGACCGACGTAGCGGATGCCTTCAGGCTTCCACGGGATTGCAAGGGGCGGTCTCCGCAGGCGACTCGCCGTGGCGAGAGCCCATGCGCGTGCGGGCGGACGCCGCGACCGGTAGTAAGGTAGAAACAACGGATTCAAGGAGGACCTCCGGGTTCACGCCCGCGGGGCGCGGGCAGGAAAAGACGCGGGCCGGCCGGCGTCAGCCTATAATCGCCCGCCCCGGTGATGAGCCGGGGCTTCGCCTTTTCTCCGGAGGTATCGTGCGCTGCATCGGGCTAAGGATAACAGAGTCTGGCGGATAGGAATCGACAACGGATGAGAAACGGATAAGCGGATTGGGGCGGGATCCGCTCTCATTCGTTTGTCCGCTGCCTATCCGTTGTCGATTCGCCTAACATCTGCTCATGGAGCGGCTTTCTATCGAAACGCTGGCCCGGCCGGCCTCGGGAAGAGACATTCAGGCCCTCGCCGGCGTCCTTGTCGACGCCGTGGACAGCGGCGCCTCCGTCAGCTTCATGGCCGGTCTTACGCTCGAGGAAGCCGATAGCTGGTGGCGGTTGAAACTGGCAGCCCTCGGCGAGCGCGGCGCAGTCCTCGTCGCTCGCGAGGGCGGCGAGATCATGGGCACGGTGATGCTGGAGCCGGCCTGGGCGCCGAACCAGCCCCACCGGGCCGAGATAGCCAAGCTGCTCGTCCACCGCGGCGCTCGCCGCCAGGGCGTGGGCGAAGGCCTCATGACCGCTGTCGAGCGTCGCGCGGTCGAAGCCGGTTTCACGCTGCTGACCCTGGACGCCGTGCTCGGCGATAACGCCGAGCGCCTGTACAGGCGGATCGGCTGGACCGAGGCCGGAGTCATCCCCGGCTACGCCCTGTACCCCGACGGCAGGCCCTGCGACACCGTGATCTTCTTTAAGAGGCTGGCCTGAGCACCGGGGGTCGAGGCCCAGAGCGGCCACTGCTTCGGCGGCTTCGCCTCCGGCGGCCAGAACGTCTGGGCCGGCGATGTGCTCGACTTCTTGAGGCTGGCGCTGAGGTAGGGGAGGTGGCCGGAAGCGTCCTTGGCGCCGGGATTTACGGGACGACGTCGTCGGGGGTGATCGTGAGGTCTGGAAGCATCTCCGGGCTGAGCGCCTGACTCCCGCGAGCGGTGGTAACCGAGGCATAGCCCCCGGTCCCGGGCTCGCGGAACACCGTGATGGTTCGGGTTTCGACGTCCACCAGCCAGAACTCGGTGATTCCGGTCCGGGCATACAGGGGCGCCTTGACGTCGCGGTCAAAGGCCAGGGAGGTGTCGGCGACCTCGATGACCAGGAGCGTGTCATCCGGGCCGGCGAAGGTCGTCTTGTAGAAGTCGTCGCGACGGCGAAGCACCACCAGGTCCGGTTGCGGCTCGTTGCGGTCGTTAAGGCGGACCGAGCCCTGGACGCGGACGATGCCCTTGCCTGCCAGCCTCCGGACCAAGAGCTCGTTAAGACGGTCGACGGCCGAGTGATGCCCCTTCCCGATCGGCGCCAGGTCGACGATCTCACCTTCTACTATCAGCTCGACGCGGTCCTCAGCCCGGAGGATGCCGGCCTCCCCCATGCGCTGGTAATCCGTCACCGTGAACGTATGTTTAATGGGTGCGATCGCCACAACAGACTCCTGGCTGGATTGTACCTGATTCCCCGCCCGCCTCGGGCGCAAGACGCGTGCTATCGCGCGCCGCCGAGGGCAATCGGTCTCAGGTGCTAGAATCGCGCCGTTATGGACGCGCCGCGAGGTGCTGCGCGAGCGCGAGCGCGGCACGCGCGAGAATCTGGCCGCGCGCGGCGGGGCCCAGGTCAAGACGATGGGCGACGGTGGCGGGAGGGGGTGACCCCTAGCCCCAGGGCTCGAGCTTCGGGCGGACAAATGAGCAGGTCACGCGTGTTTTCGATCCTGGCGGCCGTGGTCCTCGTCGGGGCGTGCGGTTCGCCCTCCGCGCCGGAGGCCCCCTCTGCGGCTCCTTCTCTCGCCGCCAGTCCTTCTTCCCCGCCGAGCGGCCCGCAGGCTACTCAGGAGGCTGCATCCTCGTTGGCGACCGTCGCGCCCGCGGGCCCTGACTCTCCTGGACCATCGGCCACCGTGGAGGTCCCGCGCCCACCTTCTCTCGAACCGACTCCGCCCTCAAGCCCGACGGCGGCGAGCCTCGCGCCGACGCCGGCGGCGGCGCCCGCGCTTCCTCTCCCTTCCGCCTTCCAAAAGGGCATGAGCTTCGGCGACTGGCGCGCCTTCGACGCCGCCAGGCCGGGCCTGTACTTGCCCTCGTACACGGACGCGTCGCTGCGGAACCTGGCCGCCACCGGCGCAACCTGGATTTCCCTGGTCGTGGGCTGCGGCCAGGAGACGGCGGCGTCGACAACCATCTTCTGCCGCCCGCCGCGCACGGCCACGGACGACGAGCTGCGCCGCGTGGTTACGCTCGCTCATTCGCTCGGTATCAGGGTGATGCTCAAGCCCCAGTTGGACTTCTCCAAGGAGCCAGACGCCAGCCGCTTCCGAGGCCACATCGGCAGCGCGTTTAGCACGGAGGCGCAATGGCAGGCCTGGTTTGCCTCCTACCGGCAGTTCATCGGCCATTACGCGACGTTCGCTCAGGAGGCAGGCGTCGACATGCTCTGCGTTGGCGTCGAGCTGGGCGGCACCAGTCAGCGCGAGGAGGACTGGCGCCGGACCATCGGCGAGGTGCGATTCGCCTATAAGGGACCGATCACGTACGCGAG
Organism: uncultured Dehalococcoidia bacterium; assembly: GCA_964422735.1. Lineage (GTDB taxonomy): Bacteria > Chloroflexota > Dehalococcoidia > DSTF01 > WHTK01 > CAYRCD01. The sequence continues at coordinate 38,808 of CAYRCD010000006.1, forward strand.
CCTGAGCAGCACAGGCCAGGCCCCACCGCACGGCGAGGAGAGGCGCGTCTCCTGGTGGGACGCCGTGGATTTCATTGGCATCGACGCCTACTATCCGCTCGCGAGCAAGAATGATCCCAGTGTGGCCGAGATCAGGGAGGCCTGGACAAGCCGAGGCTATATCGCACTGCTGGAAGAGCTGTCACGGAGATTCGGCAAGCCGGTTATCTTGACCGAATTCGGCTATCGCAGCATCGACGGCGCGGCACGGGCGCCCGGAGCTTGGCAGACAACCGGGCCCGTCGACCTTCAGGAGCAGGCCGACTTGTATCAGGCCGCCCTCGAAGTCCTCTGGGGCAGACCATGGCTGGCCGGCATCTACTGGTGGCAGTGGCTCGCGATTCCCAGCAGCGCCGGTGCCAATAACACCGACTTATCCCCTTTCGGCAAACCGGCCGAGCAGATCTTGAAGATGTTCTACGCCCGAAAACCCTGAAATGAACCGGCACGACTTTGGTCTGGCCCAAACGCGTCGATTCACGCCGTTCGAGATGCCGGGTTCAGGGTAATCTTTATTGTCTGGTGAGGATTCGTTAACAACCGGACCGTCGTGGGCGGCGACAATGGCGGCATGAGAGAGAACACTACCAGTCCCTGGCGCTTCAGCCGGCGCGAGGTGCTCCGTCTTGGGATCATGGCGCCACTGCCAGTTATCGTCGCCGCCTGCGGCGGCTCTTCTGCTGCCACGCCGACCGCGACGAGCGCCCCGGCCGGCGCAGCGTCGGGCGCGTCGCCTGCGCCGCCCGCCGGGAGCGCCCCCGCGGCCGGCGCCACGGCGCCGGCCTCGGCGGCCACCTCCTGCAGCGGCTTGGCCACGCCGGCTCAGACCGAAGGACCCTACTTCACCGCCGGTTCGCCGCAGCGGGCGTCACTGGTCGAATCGGGCATGTCGGGCACGCGGCTGACCCTCACGGGCTATGTCCTGACGCGCTCCTGCCAGCCCGTCGCGAACGCCAAGCTCGACTTTTGGCAGGCCGACGCCCAGGGCAACTACGACAACACCGGCTTCAGGCTGCGCGGCTACCAGCTCACCGATGCCCAGGGCCGCTACCAGCTCGAGACTGTCATTCCCGGTCTCTACCCCGGCCGCACCGAGCATATCCACGTCAAGGCCCAGGCGCCCAACCGCCCCGTCCTCACCACCCAGCTCTACTTCCCCGGCGTGAGCCAGAACAACAGTGACGGCATCTTCGACCAGGCGCTGTTGATCGAAATGAAGGACGCCGCCAACGGGGCCAAGGCCGGGACCTTCAACTTCGTGCTGGCTATGGCCTGACGCCCGTCAGCCGCAACGCGAGCGCTTTCGATTCTGGTCATGCACATATGTTCGACTGTGTGCCAGGCTCTGTTGGCTTTATGTCCGCTCGACCCGGGCACAATTTATCGCGGCGTTGAGGTGTCCAGGCGAGGGTGCCCGTGCGGCGCTCGCCGGTAGGCCTCCTAGTGGATGACCAGGGAGGTGACTATGAATCTCTCTACGACTTGACCATTGATAGAACGCTGAGCGCTCGTCGGTATTCCGGCACTGAACTTGGAACCGGCCGGTGGCAGTCGCCAGTCAACCTGAGTTTGCTCAGTGCAAAGGGTGGCGGAGACGGGAACTGGGCAGGCCACGGAAACGGACCTGACGGTCGAAGAGCCGACCTGGTCAGAGAGAAACCAGCCGGGGCCGGCTCTTCCGTTCTTGATAGCCAGAGACAGGGTTGGATTCAGAAACCGGTTGATGGCTTCCACGCCTTCCTCGCGCGGAAACCCACGGCGGAACTTCAATTTCGCGTCATAGGGCGAATTGGTGCCGTTTTTGAACTCTCCGTAGGAGCCTGCCGCATCCGGGACGACGGCATCAAAGAGAATCTCGTCGCGCCAGGCATACTCGCTTGCCTCTTCTCCGGGACGAGGTCGTCCGCGGTTGGCCCTCCTCGGAAACTGAAGCTAGCACCCAGGAAATACCCAGCCAGAGCTGCTGTGATTCCCATCGCTGCTGGTATAAGACTCCACGCCTGAGGCGTAGGAACGAGCCTTGTCCCAATGCCATGAGGAAACCCAGTTGTCCGGAACAGGAATGTTGGTTCCCCACGAGTATGTGTCCGGGCTTCTATTCGTGTAGGTATTGTAAACGACTGACGAAGCCTCCCAATCAACGCAGTGCGTACCTCCGTCAGTATTCCAGCCTGCTGACGCTGTCTGGAGAGCGTACGCGTTCTCGTAGTTGAAGGAGTAGTTGCGGTTAGTCGTTCGACCGTATGAGCATTTTCCGTACGCGCAGTTCTGTACGGTTCCCGTGAACGCCTCCATATATCCGTAGCCAGTATCTGTATAGTTTCCCTCTGCTCCTGCAACGGAAGCACCAACAAAAATTGCAGTGGAGAGTGCGACCAATACGAGAAGGCGGCTTCGTGAAATCACGGGTTTCCTCCAGCGAAGCGATCTGCTGGACAATCCAAGCCAGGTACATTAACGCGAGTTGAATTTGCAATTTCTAAGGCGCGTTGCTGCAACAACCCACTGAGGTTCCAGTTGTCCAACCAATCCGACATCGCTCCCCTGCCGCAACCCCCGGTTGAATACATGAAGCTGAAAATCGCTCGATTTTGCGTGTAACGGAGTCTAGCCTCGCCCGCAACAGAGCCGGGCAGAGCAAGGGGTTGCAATTCATGAAGACTGACGTCAAGGCCGCCGACTATGACGTGCCGTGAATAGAGACTAGCCCACAGTGAGGTTGGTACTGCCCCGAACTTCTCCCTGGTCACCAGGAAGGCAAGGGCTTGCGGGGAGGCGCTGAGCGACAATGCTGTCTGAACATCATCTGTGACTGTAAAACCACTACGCTCCAAGCGCCCAATAGTTTCTTCGAGGAGAGGGTTGGAACTGTCGCTCTTGGAGATGAGGAGGATCCGTGGGCCTGAGACGGAGGAACCGCGAGCGGCGGTCCCAAACCAACCGAGGATCGTCGCAATGCCAACACTTGCTGCTATAACACTTAGCAGCAACTTTGGTTTGATCGTCGGCCTAAAGATAGCTCGGCGCCGAATCATCTCGCCCTCCCTCCAACTCTATCGTGAATCAATTTCGCCGGTTAGCAGGCACCATACGCGCCGGTCTGCACGCTGTCTGTAGCGCCAGCGCCAATGTGATGTAGGTTGTGCACCACGGACGTGTAGGTGTGGCGCTACACCGCGAAGGCGCGTTCACAGAAGCCGATACCGATAGGCCAGCGCGACAAGGTGCCCGCGGTGCGCCGCGCCCAGCTTCTCCCGCATGCGTGAGACATGGCTCTCGACCGTGCTCGACTGTATCCCCAGCCGTTCGGCGATCTCCTCGTCGTGGAGGCCTTCCGCGATCAGGCGGAGCATCTCCAGCTCGCGCTCCGTGGGGTGGCCGTATGCCGGCTCTGCCGGTGGCCGGAGCGCTGCGGGACTGGCGGCCAGGTAGTCGCGGGCCGCGATGTCGGCGGCGAAGCAGGACGAGGTCGCGATCAGGTAGGCGGCATCGAGGAGGGCGGCGCCGAGAATTCGGCCCTTGATCAAGTATCCGCTCGATCCGACTTCGAGCGCGCGAACGAATGCCGTCTCATCGAAGCGGGAAGTAAGGACGACGACGGCTGCGCTCGGGGCTCTGGCCCGGACCTCGGTGAACCACGAGGGATCGAGCCGGTCGCGGGACAGAGGGTCGAAGATGACGAGACCAGCACGCGCTAACCGCGCTGCGTCCGAGGGGAGGGCGGCCTCGCTCCCGAGCGTGAAGCGATGGTCCTCGCGAACGAGGTCCGCCAGGCCGCGCCGAGCCAGATCGTCGGCGTCGATGATGACGATCTCGACCGCTTGAGCCTGCCCCGGGTCTCTGACATTGGCCACAACAATTGATCACCCCGACCGGTCGGGGTGCACCTCGCTCGCTTGCCAGCGTAAACGACCCGTTGCCGAGCCTGTCAACCCGCCCGCGTGGGATAGCGGCGCTTGACAAGCGGACAGTACATATGTTCTCATCTTCGCTATCGTGTCCACCGAGTTCCGCGAAGAGCCCTGCAAGACCGCGCTCAACCGCGTCCAGGGCATGCCCTTTCAGTGGTCGTTGAACCCTTACATGGGCTGCGCCCACCAGTGCACCTTCTGCTACGTGCGCGCCTTCGAGAAGCGCGCCGACCGGCCGTCGGACAGCCGCTACGGGACCTCGATCCGGGTCAAGACCAACGTCGCGGAGGTGCTGGGGCGCGAGGTCACGCGCCGCACCTGGAAGCGCGAGCCCATCGCCATCGGCGCCGCGACCGACCCCTACCAGCCGGCCGAAGGCCGCTACCGCCTGACCCGCGCCTGCATCCAGGTGCTGGCCGCTGTCCGCAACCCGTTCAGCATCGTGACGCGCGGACCCATGATCGTGCGCGACGTCGATGTCCTCCAGGAGGCGTCGCGGCGCGCCGAGGTCCAGGTCAACTTCTCCGTCCCGACGCTGGATCCCGAGATCTGGCGGCGGACCGAGCCGGGCACGGCCCCGCCGCGCCAGCGCCTGCGCGCCCTGAAGCTCCTGGTCGATGCCGGCATCGCCGCCGGCGTCGGCATCGCGCCCATCCTGCCCGGCATCTCTGACGGGCCTGAATCACTGCGCGAGGTCATCGCCGCGGCGCGGGAGGCCGGCGCCGTCCACCTCTGGGCGAACCTCCTATACCTGAGGCCGGGGACGCGCGAGCACTTCCTCGAGAACCTCGCCCGCGACTGGCCCGAAGAGCTACCCCGGTATCTGGAGCTGTACCGCCGTCCTTACCTGGAGGCCGCGGCCAAGGAGCCCGCGCTCCGACGCGTCCGGTTCCTGCGCGAGGAGTACGAGATTGCCGACCGGCGCCACGTCGCGCTGACGCCCGAAGCGGCGCCGGCCCAACCGGCGTTGTTCTCCTGAAGGGTGCACTCTTGGTCAGCAGAAAGCCCCAGCGCTGTCTGTGCGAGGCCGCCTTCCAGTCGTCGCGAGCCGCCGCCTCCGCCGTGATTGTGAGCCGGAGGGCGAGGCAATCTCGCCACCTCCCGAGCCAAGATTGGACGCTGGCGTCTGATTGTAGAACGCTCCGGCCGGGCAGCTTAGGGGCTTACCGAGATTGCCACGGCCGCCGAGGTGGCCTCGCGACGACAGTGGGCGCGCCTCGCCCTCGCTGTGGGTTTCAATCGCAGGCCCGCCTTCGATCAGGCAGGTCCGCTACCAAGGAACGCCACGCAGAACCGCGCCGCGTCGACCAGGTTCGCGACCGGCAGCGACTCCCGAACGGTGTGAAAATCGGCGCCGCCGAGGCCGACGACGACGACCTCGATCCCGCGCAGGGCGAAGTTGTTTGCGTCTGTCGCGCCGCCGGAGGCGATCAGGTTCGGCGCCAGGCCGATTCGCACCAGGGCGTCGGTCGCGCGCCGCACCACCGGGTGCGATGCCTCGAGCCGGTAGCTGCCGAACTCCTGGCCCAGCCCCACCGCGACCTTCCCGCCCATGAAGGCGGCCTCAACCGTGGCCGCGAGGGCCCGGACCTCGTCCGCGAGCGCCGCGAGGCGCGTTGGGTTTCGGCTGCGCATCTCGGCGTGAATTCGCGCCGTCTCCGGAACGGCGTTAACGGCGCTGCCGCCCTCGATCTGGCCGATATTCGCCGTCGTCTCGGCGTCGAGGCGCCCCTGCGGGAACCCCGCGACGAACATCGCCGCCATCTGCACCGCGGACAGGCCTTTCTCGGGCTCAACGCCGGCATGGGCGGCCCGGCCGGTGAACATCACCTCGATTCGGACCCGGGCCGGGGCCGCCACGGTCACGTTCGAAACCGCTCCTTCGCCGTCAAACTCGACGCCGCTGCGGGCGCTGAGAAGGGAATAGTCGAGGTTCTTCGACCCCTCGAGACCAGACTCCTCTTGCCGGGTGAAGACCAGCTCGAGCGCCGGGTGTCTCGCGCCGCTCTCCGTCAGGACCGTTAAGGCTTCGATGATCGCGGCAACGCCCGCTTTCGGGTCGCCGCCGAGCACAGTCGTTCCATCCGTCCGGATTACGTCGCCATCGATTACCGGCTTGATCGCGCGCCCCGGCTCGACGGTATCGAGGTGAGCGCCTACGAGCAGCGCCTCACCTCTGCCCGCCAGCTTCGCAATCAGGTTGCCGAAGCCGTCGCGGGTGGTTTTCGCGCCCAGCGCCTCGAGCCGGCGCGCGACTTCGAGCGCCACAGCCTCCTCTTCGCCCGACGGGCTGTCGATCCGGACCAGGTCGAGAAAGGTCTCAAGAAGCCGGTTGTTGTTCACCACGCGGCTGCTCCCGCTCCAGGGCTAGCGCGGCGCGATCGAGGCGCCGACGCCGGTCACCAGGGCTTCCTCGAGGTCCTCCATTTCCACGTCTTCATCATCCGGACTGCCTTCCCGTACGAAGCACAACAGCATCAGCTGGCCGTCATGGACGATCGGGATGTTGAAGACGGTTACCGGGAAGCGAGCGCCGTCGCGCCTCTTGGCGATGAAGCCGAAACGCACGGGCCGCGCTTCCTCCTCGAAGTGCTTGAGGTACGTGTGCATGACGAGGTCGATGCTGTCCTCGTCCACGCACTCGTCCAGGAGCGACTCGCAGGTCTTGAACTCCCGCACCGTCATGCCGAACATGCCCGCGAACCGCTCGCTGCAGGTCTTATGCTCGTCGTCGATGTAGACGTACACGCCGTCCGGGCAGGCGTCGAATAATGGCTTCCAGGCCACCTCGACCTCAGCGATCCAGCGCTCGTGCAGGGCCTGCTCCTGCTCCGGAGTCAGTTCTCGGCCGGTCATGAGCTATCCTCCGCGTCGTTATCACCGGAATCCTACACCAGAGCTCCGATCATGGGTCAGCCATGCGGCCTGACCGGCAACCGAGATCGCCCGCCGGGCTGAATGCCCGGGGACGGCGTTTACTTCTTGCTGCTCGTGCCCGTTATTCTTGACAAAGTCGCTCGCTTTAGTAGACATTGTATTTTGTACTGCGACGACATCCCGATTAGACTATGGCTTGACAGATTTGCCTTTACACAAGTAAAGAGTGGTTCTACTTCCCTCGGAGGGAGAGGGTCATGACGACCAATGGCACCAAGCCGCATCCAAAGGTCCCGGCTGAGATCAAGTCCGGGTTCACTTTCCCCATAATCGAGGCGGAGTTCGACGAGTTCGCCGGCCGCGCCAGGAAGTTCCGCATCGGCGATGAGGACCCGACCGAGTTCCAGATGTTCCGCCTCAGCCGCGGCATCTACGGCCAGCGCCAGGCCGACGAGCAAATGGTCCGCATCAAGCTGCCTTTCGGCGGCGTGACGGCCGAGCAGATGGAAGCGCTGGCCGAGGTTTCGGAGAAGTACTCCGACTTCCACCGCGGCCACATTACGACGCGCGAGAACTTCCAGTTCCACTTCGTGAACCTGGATGACGCGCCCGAGGTTATGCGCATCATCGGCCGTGCCGGCCTGACGACGCGCGAGGCCTGCGCCCACACCGTGCGCAACGTTACCGGCTGCCCCTTCTCCGGCATCGAGCCGGGCGAGACCTTCGACACGACGCCCTATCTCGTGGCCTACGCGCGCAACATGCTGCGCAACCCGATCTGCCAACGGCTCCCGCGCAAGTTCAAGACCGCGTTCTCGAACCACCCGGACGACTGCGCCGGCACGCCCTTCCACGACATGGGCTTCCTGGCGCGGGTGCGGCGCGACGACAACGGGAACGAGGTCAAGGGTTTCGAGCTGCGCGTCGGCGGCGGCACCTCGACCATGCCCCGGCAGGCCGACACGGTCTGGGAGTTCGCGCGCGCCGACGACGGTGAGTACATCCGCGTCGCCGAAGGTATCCTGCGCGTCTTCGACCGCGAGGGCGGCATGCCCGGCCTCCTGCGCAAGAACATGAACAAGGCCCGGATCAAGTTCCTCCTGCACAAGATCGGCGCCGACGCTTTTCGCGCCCAGCTTTTGGACGAACTCAAGAACGACTGGGCGAAGATCACCTACGACATGGAAGCGCTGATGCAAATGGCGCCCGAAGGCCCGACGGCGGGCGGCGCCCCTGCTGACGACGGCCGGGAGGCGCCCGGCTTCGAGCGCTGGCGCGAGACTAACGTGAAGGCCCAGAAGCAGCCCGGTTTCAAGGCCGTGCTGATCACGGTCCCCATGGGAAACATCGGCACGGTCCAGTTCCGCGCTCTCGCCGACATCATGCGGCGCTTTTCGGGCGGCAACGCCCGCACGAACCAGAACCAGAACCTCGTGCTGCGCTGGGTGCCAGACGCCGCCCTCAAGCCCCTGTTCCAGGAGCTAAAGGGCATCGGCTTTGGCGACCCGGACGCGGAGATGGTCGCCGACGTCGTGGCCTGCCCGGGCGCCGACAGCTGCAAGCTGGCGATCACGGCCTCCAACCAGGCCGGCTACAGCATGCGCGAGGCCATGATCGCCTTCGACTACCAGGACCCCGAGGTGCGCAAGGTCAGCGTCAAGATCAGCGGCTGCCCCAACGGCTGCGCCCAGCACCACCTCGCGGGTATCGGCCTCCAGGGCTCGTCGTACAAGGTCGATAAGTTCGAGATCCCCTGCTACGACATCCTCGTCGGTGGCGACGGTTACCGCGGCGCCACCCGCTTCGGCGCCCGTGTTACCCGGGTTCTGGCCAAGAAGGCGCACCTGGCTATCGACCGCATCTTCGAGGTCTACCAGCGCGACCGCCAGAGCCCGGCGGAGGGCTTCGTCGACTTCGTCGACCGCGTCGGCGCCAAGTACTTTGAAAAGCCCCTCGAGGAGTTCAAGTGGGTCGGGTCGGTGAACGAAGACCTCGAGATGTACTCGGACTGGGGCCAGACGGACCTCTTCGAGGTCATCCGTGGTGAGGGTGAGTGCGCCGCCGGCGAAGTCCCGGTCTCGCGCGTCCCCGCGGTCGCGGTCGACTTCTCGAACACGTAATCTCGACGACCAAGCGCGATGAAGGGCCCGTTCTCGAGAACGGGCCCTTCATTTTCAGCCCGGAAGTCGCGCGCTTCGGAATTGTGCGCGAGCGAGTAGCGGTCAGTGGACGGCCACGGGCACGGCCTCCTCCGCGGCGGCGCCGGGAGTGACGGCCGATCTGACAGCCATCGTGCCGACGGCCTCGCGGTCGTCGATGAAGACGAACGCGGCGACCACGCCCACGAGACACAGGACGGAGCCGACGAGGAAGGCGTCGTGAAAGGCGGCCACGGCCCCGGCGTGTGTGAGAGGGCTGCCGAGTTGGGCGCCGTGGTGCGACAGCCGGTTCGTGAGCGCGGTGGCCAGGAGCGCGACGCCGAAGCTCGCCGCCACCTGCCGGTTGGCGTTGAACACAGCGCTCGCCCGGCCCGTGTCCTGCGTCCGGATCGTCGCGAAGGTTGCCGTCTGCAGCGGGATGAGCATCAGCGCGAAGGCCCAGCCGCGGGTCAGCATGATCGCCCTGATCCACCACAGGTCGGTCTCGAGGTCAACCAGCAGGAACGCCAGCGTGCTCAGGGCCGCGCCCACCATACCTACCATGAGCATACGCCGCGGGCCAAAGCGCCGGTAGATGTGGCTGGCCGGCCGCACCATCATCACAACCCCGACGGCCTGGGGGAACGTGGTCAGCCCCGCCTCGAACGCGGCCAGGCCTCGTTCCGCCTGCAGCAACAGCGGCAGGAGGAACATCGCGCCGTTGAATCCGGCAAAGCCGATCAGGTTAACCGTATTGGCGCCGCGGAACAGCTTGTTGGACAGCAGCCTTATGTCGATCATCGGATCGGCCGTCCGCAGCTCGGTCGCGATAAAGACGCCTAACAGGACGAGGCCGGCGCCCCCGAAGAGCACGACCTTCGTGGCGCCGAAGCCGTGGGGCCCAGCCTCGGCGAGGGCGTAGACCACCGAAGAGAGACTGGCCGCCGAGAGGATGAAGCCGGGAACGTCGAGCCTGCCCGAGTTCGGCTGCTTCTCCTCCCGAAGCACCAGGAAGGCCACCACCAGGCCGACGAGGCCGATGGGGACGTTGACCAGGAAGATCCAGTGCCAGCTCTGGTACTGCACCAGGTAGCCGCCGAGGACAGGCCCCGTCGCCGGAGCCACGACCGCCGGGATGGCGAGGACCGCCGATGCGGAGGCGCGTTCGGACGGCGGGAAGGCCCGGTAGAGCATCGCCGTGCCCACGGGCGTGAGCATGCCGCCGCCGATCCCCTGCATCACGCGAAAGACGATCAGGGCCTCGATGCTCCACGACACCGCGCAGAGCAAGGAGCTGAGCACGAACACGCTGAGCGCGAACATGAACACGCGCTTGGTGCCGAAGCGGTCACCGGCCCAGCCGCTGAAAGGGATGAACACGGCAAGGCTGAGCAGATAGCCCGTGACTACCCACTCGACCGTCGTCGGCGCCGCGCGGAACTCGCGCGCGAACGTTGGAATGGCGACGTTCACGATCGTCATGTCCAGCAGGTCCATGAACAGACCGAAGACGAAGACGATGCCGACTATCCACTTGTATTCGAGTCGCTTGGTCAGCAATGCGTAGGTCCCTTGTCTAAAGATTGTGGCTCTCAGATGCGATCAGGGCGCGACGCCGTGCGCCAGGAGGCGAGCCATGCCCTGTATCTGCCGGCGGATTTGCTCCCGGTCGCGGCCAAACACGACCTGCGCGACAAAGCCGCCGGAAAAGCCGAGACCCGTGAGGCAATGAGCGAGGTCGTGGACGTCGACGCCGGTGCGAATACGGCCGGCAGCGCGATGGCCCTCGAGGCGGTCGGTTACGAGGGCCACACGGCCTTCGTCGATGCCGCTACCAATAGCGCGCCCGATCTCGGGATCGATGGTGGCCTGCGAGACCGCCACACGCATGAAGTTGCGCTTCTCCCAGAACTGCTTGGCCTGGAAGAGGAGAATGGCTTCGATCTCTTCCTCGACCGTATCGCGCTCCGGGACAAAGGCCCGGAACTCGGCGATGACGGTCTCCTGCCGCGCCTGCAGAGACGCCATCAGGAGGCCCCGCTTGCCTCCGAAGTAACGATGGATCAGGCCCTCGGAGCAGCCAGCCCGTTCGGCAACCGCGCGAGTCGTCGCAGCGTCGTAACCGTGCTCCGCGAACACGGCCTCCGCCGCCTCGATCAGCGCCTTCTGACGCAGGTCTTTGTCCTGCTTGCCGCGCTCCGGCGCCGCCGTCTCTTGCGCGTTCATTGACGCTCCTCCCCACAAGTGCGTGCACGTGCACTTAGAATCGGCCGTGGCCGCGTCGCTGTCAACCGCGTGCGTACGCAATTCCGAGACATCCATCACTCTGGCCCCTACCCACCTTTGCAGATCAGGGCTATTCTTCTGACTGCTGAACGCTGACCGCTGGTGACCGAGCGCTTCCACCCTTGACCCTTCTCGGCATCGACATCGGTACCACTGCCCTTAAGGCCGCCATCTTCGACGGCGAGGGCCGCCAGCTGGCGCTGGTGCGCGAGCCCTATCGCACGCCTCATCAGGACGCCCACGTCTGGTGGCGCGCCTGCGTGCGAGCCGTCCGCCACCTGGCCGAACGCCACCGGCTAGAGGTCGGCGCCCTCGAAGGCATCGGCCTCTGCGGCCGCGGCGGCACCCGCGTTTACCTCGACGCGGCCGGCCAGGCCCTCACGCCGCCCGCCGGTCCCGCGTCTTCAGCCGCGGCCACTGCCCGCGCCGTTGAGCTTACGGGCTCGCGTCGCGGCGGTCAGGGCATCCGCTTCCTGGCGGCGCTGATCGAGATGCGCACCGACCACCCCGGCGAGTTCGCTCATGTCCGCCGGGCGATGTTCGCGAAGGATTACGTCATCCTCCAGCTCACGGGCCATGCCGTGACCGACCCGGTTTCGAGCCTGGACCGCGGCGATTGGCCCGAGGCCGTTCTCGCCGCGCCCGAGCTGGCCGGCATCGAGCTGTCGATCTTACGCCGCCAATGGGAGATCGCCGGCCATCTGCGGCCCGCGGTGGCCGATGAGCTGGGCCTGCGGCACGGGTTGCCCGTCGCGACCGGAGCCCACGACGGGGCGGCCGCGACCGTTGGAGCCGGAGCCGCCCGCCCCGGCGCTCACGCCGTCACCCTGGGCACGAACACGGTCTACCGGGTGATCCACGACGACGACAAGGCCGAATCCAACCGCTTCTGGTCGCCGCTGCCCGGACTCGTTGCTTTTGGCGCCGATGTCACGCTCGGCGGTTACGCGCTGGACTGGCTCGCCGCCCTCGTCGGCGCCACGCACGAGGGTCTGACCGAGGAGGCGTTGGCCGTGCCGCCCGGCTGTGACGGAGTCGTCTTCCTGCCCCAGTTTGGTGGCCGCGTGCTTCCCGCGCACAGCGAGGGACTGCCGGCGGGCGCGTTTGTCGGCTTGCGGCGTGGCGCCGATCGCGCCCACCTCTATCGCGCCGTCCTCGAGGGCAACGCCTTCGCCCTCCGCGCCGCGCGCGATGCCCTCCTGGCCCAGGGCCTGCCGGAGGGCGACATCTACCTGACCGGCGGTGGCACAGCCAGCGCGCTCTGGCGGCAGGTCCTTGCCGACGTCTTCTACAGACCGGTGCGCTGGTCTGGCGTGGAGGACGGCTGCCGTGGCGCCGCCGTCTTCGCGGCCGTGGCGGCAGGGGTGCATCCAGACATCGCGGCGGCCGTGAGCTCGATGACCGGCGCCGCGTTCCACTGCGACCCCGACCGTGACCTTCTCCTCTACGCGGACGCCTACGCTCGCTTCCAGCGTGTGAGGGAGGCCCTCGATGTCATCTGAGCCCGTCTTCGATGCCGTCCTGCGTGACGTCAGCGTATTTCGCGGAGACGGCCAGCAAGTCGATATCGCGATATCAGGCGGCAGGATCGCCATCCTGGGCGCCGGCCTCGCCCGCGGCAAGACCGAGGTCGAATGCGATGGTGCCTGCGTCTCAGCGGCGTGGGTCGACGTGCACATCCACCTGTTGTCTCAGGCGACGCCGGGGCGCATCGACGCCCTGGCGTACGGGCCGTCGCAGGGGGTCGGCGCCCTGGTCGACGCGGGCTCGGCGCCACCCGCGCGACTCGATGAGCTGATAAACACGCGGCCCTGGGTCTTTGCCCTGGCCAATATCGACAGCAATGGCATTCGCCGCGCTCCGGGCGCCGTGCCCGAGATCAGCGGGCGGGCCGCGGACGACGCTCTCGCCGGCAATCCAGCGCGAGTTCGGGGCATCAAAGTCCAGGCCAGTCAGTCGGTCCTCGGCGGCCTGGCCCTCGAAGCGATCGAGAATGCGATCGGCGTGGCCGAGCGCCACCGCGTGACGGTGATGGTCCATGTCGGAAACCCGCCGCCGGCACTCGGCGATGTCTGCGACCTCCTTCGGCCGGGCGACATCATCACCCATTACGCGCACGGCAAGGCCGAGGGCGCTACCCTGGCCGATGGCACGCCCCTGCCGGCCCTGCGCCGCGCCTACGAACGCGGCGTCCTCCTCGATGTCGGCCACGGCCGCTCCAGCTTTTCCTTCCGCCGCTTTCGCGATCTCGTCGCTGCCGGCATCAAGCCCGCAACGATCGGCACCGACCTCCATGGCTCGAGCGCCGAGTACCCGGTCGTGAGCCTCGCGCGTACGATGTCGAAGATGCTGGCGTTGGGCCTTGGGCTGGATGAGGTCGTGACGGCTGTGACCGGGACGCCGGCTCGGGTCTTCGGCCTCGACGGTTACGGTGGGAAGATCGAGGCCGGCGCTCCCGCCCGCCTCACCGTCTTCCGCCTCGAAAGCCGGGAGGTCGAGGTCTTCGACTCGCTGGACCAGCCCCTGGTGTTGAAGCAATGGCTGCAGCCGCTCGGCTGCTTTCTCGACGGCGCCTGGTACGCCGCGGAGATGCCGGTATGAACGATTCGCTCTTCCCGTGACCGCCGCCATCAACGCAGCCGGCCACCTCAGTTCCCTGGGGGGCAGCGTCCTTTCTCCCGCGGTGCGGGCGGCCATGGACGCGGCCGGCACCGAGTACCGCGAGATGCGCCTCGTCCTGCATGAGGCCGAGGCCGAGCTGGCCGCGCTTTGTGGCGCCGAAGGCGCCTGCGTCACCGCCGGGGCCGCGGCGGGCATCGCTATCGCGGTCGCCGCCTGCGTGACTCGCGGCGACCCGGACCCGGTGGGACGCCTGCCCGCGCTCGACGTGCCGCGCCGCGAGGTCGTGGTCCAGGCGGGCCACCTGATCAACTTCGGCGCCACGGTCGAGCAGATGGTCCTGCTCGGCGGCGGCCTGCCCCGAGTAGCCGGCGCCCGCGACCGGATCTCCCGTGCCGACGTCGAGGCCGCGTTCGGCCCGGATACGGCCTGCTTCCTCTGGGTACAGTCCCACCACACGCGGGAGAACGCATCGCTGCCCTTGGACGAGTGTCTCGACATAACGAAGGCCGCCGGAGTTCCCTTCGTTATGGACTGCGCCGCCGAGGAAGACCTGCGCGCCTTCACGCGGATGGGCGCCGATCTGACGATCTACTCCGGGACCAAGGCGATCAAGGCGCCTGTGAGCGGCGTCATCGCCGGCGGCGAGCCTTTGGTCAGCTGGTGCCGCGCCCAGTCGCGCGGCATTGCCCGCGCGATGAAGGTGGGCAAAGAGCAGGTTGGCGGGCTCCTCGCCGCGATCCGCGAATACGCAGGGTTGGACGAAGAAGCCGAAGGCGCGCGCCAGGAGGCCATCCTCCAGCGCCTCGAGGTTGCTTTCGCCGGTCTCGCGGGTGTCGAGATCCTGCGGATCGATGACGAGGCCGGGCGCGCCATCCAGCGCTTGGCCATCCGGCTCGAACCGCGGCGTGCCTCCGCGCTCGCGGCCGCCCTCCAGGGGCAGGACCCGCCGGTATTCACGAGGCCTCACCGTCTGCGCGAAGGCCTGGTCCAGTTCGACCCGCGCTGCCTGAGCGATGAAGACGTCGATAGCATCGTCGACGCGGTGCGCCGCGTGTGGCCGCCAGCCTGAGCGCCCGCCCGGATACGGTGGTGTATCCTTTCGCCACCCACAGTCGGATGAGGCCCAGCCATGCCTTCTAAGCTCCCGGCGCCGAAAAATATCGCCGCCCTCGACGCGCCGCCCAAACCACTCACGGTGCTCGGCCCCGAGCGCGGCGCCATGCTCCTGCCCGACTACCTGCCCAACCCGCTTCTTAGCCTCCTGGCACGCGCGTGCGCGGCCGCCGTTCTATGAATGGCGAAATAGCGAGTCTTCTGTCCCGGATCGACGGAATGCGCATCCGCGGCGACATCGAAGCTCTTGCCTCCATCCACAGCCGCCACGTCGCTTCCGGGGATACCAACATCGGAGCCGCCATCCGCTACCTGCGGGACAGCTTCGAGAACGCATCCAGGGAAGGCGGCGGCCGGCTCCTGGTCTCGCTCGACACCTTTGAGGCCGAGGTCGCGCGGCTGGGCGGGCGGCGTCTGACCATGACCAACGTGGTGGCCGAGCTGCCCGGCCTTGCGACTCCCGAGCGCGTGCTGGTCGTCGGCGGTCATTACGATAGCCGCGCGGGTGACGTTAGCGACGCCGAGGCGCGGGCGCCGGGAGCCGACGACAACGCCAGCGGTACCGCCGTGGTGCTGGAGCTGGCCCGCGCTTTCGTCGGCCGCGAATGGCCCTGCACGCTCGTGTTTATCGCCTTCAGCGGCGAGGAGATAGGGCTTCTCGGCGCCCGCCATTGGGCCCAGACCGCGAAGCAGGGCGGGCGGGAAGTAATCGCGATGCTAAACAACGACATGGTCGGCAACGCCGCCGACGCCTCGGGCCGGAGCATTATCGACCGGGTGCGGGTCTTTTCCGAGGGACTGGCCGAGTCCGCGGACGCGCTCACGCAGCGGCGCCTGGGCATCGAGTCCGACTCGCCCTCACGCCAACTCGCCAGGTACACCGCTGAGGTCACGGCACACCATGTGGCCGGTCTCACCGCCGACCTGGTCCTGCGACCGGACCGCCTGGGACGCGGGGGTGACCACCTGCCATTCAACGAGCAGGGGTATCCCGCGGTCCGTTTCTGCGAGGCCGTGGAGCACTTCGACCGTCAGCACCAGAACGTTCGCGTTGAGGACGGGCGGTCCTTCGGAGACCTGGCGGAGCACGTCGACTGCGAGTACACGGCGAGAATTGCCGGCGCCAACGCGGCCACCCTGTCATCCCTGGCGCTGGCGCCGCCCTCACCGGCGGACGTGATCATTGAGTCGGCGGTCAGCCACTTCCCGCGAGTGGTATGGACCGCGGTCGCCGGCGAGGGCAATACCTACGCCGTGCGCTTGCGCCGGACGAGCTCCGCAACCTGGGAGGAGCGAGTCAAGCTCGGCGACGCAACCTATTATGACGTCGATGGCGGAGCGGTGAGCGACTTCCATATCGCTATCGAGGCCGTGGGGCCCGAGGGCTACGCCAGCCTGCCGGCCCTGGCCCTGCCGCCGGCCGCGCGGCCGGCGCGCTGAGGGAGTAATCTGTGGAATCCCGGTCCGATTTCTCCGCGATCAACGGCTCGCGTCTCTACTACGAGACGGCCGGCGAAAGGCCAGCTCTCGTCTTCGTCCACGGTTTTACCCTGGACACTCGCATGTGGGACGACCAGTTCAAGCACTTCGCCGGGCGACACCGCGTCATCCGCTACGATGTCCGCGGCTTTGGCCGCTCCGCCGTGCCCACCCGGGAGCCCTTTTCGAACCATTCCGACCTCGCCGCCCTCCTCGATCACCTGGGCGTCGACAGCGCACACGTCTGCGGCCTCTCGATGGGCGGCGGCATCACGCTCGATTTCGCCCTCGAATACCCTGAAAGGACCGCGTCCGCGATCCTGATCGATTCCACCCTCGGCGGCTTTCGCGACTGGTCGCCCGAGTTCAGGGCTCTCATAAGGGAGTTTCCGGGAATCGTGGATAGCACCGAAATGCTTGAAGCCAAGCGCCGCGCCTGGATCGACAGCGCGCTTTTCGCGCCCGCCCTCACCAGGCCCAACGTGGCGGCCGCGCTTTCCGCGATGGTCGGCGACTGGTCCGGCTGGCAATGGTTCAACCGCGCCAATCACCTCGACCCGGACCCGCCCCCGGCTGCGCGCCTCGGCGACCTGCGCTGTCCGGTGCTCGCGCTCGTCGGTGAATCAGGCCTGCGCGATTTCCATTACATGGCAGCCAAGATCGAGGCGGAGGCGCCGAATGCCCGCTATCTGGTGATCCCGGGCGCCGGTCACATGGCGAACATGGAAGAGCCGGCGGCCGTGAACGCCGCGATCGCGGAGTTCCTGGGCGCGCTCCCGTGACACTCGCATCATCGGAACCGGTTCCCGGTTCCCAATTGCTGATCATCGCCCACCGCACCTGCCCGAAGGACACGGCCGAGAACAGCCTCGCCGGGCTCCGGATCGCCGCGGAGCAGGGCGCCGACGGCGTCGAGATCGACCTGCGCATGAGCCTCGACCAGCGCCCCTTCCTGATGCACGACAACACCCTGCGCCGGACGGCCGGGCTGCGCTTGCCCATCGAGCTCACGCCGTCGTTCGTGGTCCAGCGCCTGCGCGTCCGGCAAAACGGGATGGCGGTCCCGACCCTCGCCGATGTTCTCGCCGCTCTCCCTCCCGCGCTGCTGCTCGCGGTCGACGTCAAGACGCCCTGGGCGGTTCGCCCGCTCCTGGCCCAGGTACGGCCTCGCGGCCTGCAGCCACGTGTGCTCGTGTGGTGCCAGAGCGCCCGCGCCGTCGCCTGGTACAGTCGCACGGCCCCGGAAGCCGAAGTGGCCTATCTGAAGACCGCGCTCGAGCCCGCTGCCAAGAGCGAGTTCATCGAAACCGCCGTCGTCAGCGGCGCCAGGGCCATCTCCGCCCACTGGTTGGCAATCGACGCCGAATTCGTCGCGGCGGCCCACGGCCGCGGCCTCAAGGTCTACTCCTGGCACGAGGAGTACGAGCTGACGCCGGAGAAGCTCCGCTCCGGCCTCGACGGGCTGATCACCGATTATCCGCGCAAGGCGAGAGAAGCGGCAGAAGCGCAAAGTTCATAGGCATAGAACATGGGCCCCGCGCCATGCCCTGTGCCCTATGCTCTACCTCGTGAACTCCCGCGACCAGTTCGGCCGCCAGGCACACCTCTATGCCACCAGCGCCGTTCACGCGTCGGGCGCGGATGAGCTTATCGCCTTCCTCGATCCGCCTCCCGATGCCATAGCACTCGACATCGGCACAGGCGCCGGGCACACCGCGCATGCCCTGGCCCGCCGCTGCCGCTACGTCCTCGCCGCCGACGTCACGCCCGAGATGCTCGACCAGACCCGGGGCCTAGCCGTGGAGCTCGGCCTCGCCAACGTCCAGCCGGTCTTCGCGCTGGCTGAAAGCCTGCCGTTTCCCGATTCCGCCTTCGACGTCGTGACCTGCCGCCTTGCCGCCCATCATTTTCACGACATCGCCGCCTCCTGCCACGAGGCCGCTCGCGTGCTCAGGCCCGGCGGCCGTCTTCTCCTCCACGACGTCATCTCTCCCGAAGACGACGCGATCGCCGCCTGGGTCAACGACGTCGAGGTCCACCGCGACCAGTCGCATGTTGAGGACTACAAGGCGTCCCGGTGGGTCGCGCTTCTCCAGGGCGCCGGACTCCAGGTCGAACTTCTCGACGCCTATCCCGGCGGCTCTGACGCCGAGCTCTACGAGTGGACGCAGCGGGCGGCCACACCCCCGGAAGACGTCGCCTACATCCGCCAACGACTGGAGTCCGCGCCGCCGGCTGTCGTCGAGGCCTTGGGCCTGCGCCGCGAGGGCGAGACCTTTCGCTGGTCCTGGCACGTGGTAACGGCGGTGGCGAAACGCCTGTCGTAAAAGCCTACGGGGTCGGGCAAGCGGCGCCGCTGCCCGCCTGCCTCTCGGCCACAGCGACGAAACGAGTGTCGCCCATTTCGCCCAAGATCGCGGTCAGTGTCTCTTTCGGCGTCGACCTCAGCGCCTTCTCGAAGCCGGCGACGGGCACGCGGCAGACTCCGACAACGCGGTATTGCAGCGTCTGACCATTGATCAGGAGGTTGATTTCGTCGCCGGAGGCGATGCGCTCGAAATCCCTGAACACGCCTCGAGGGAGCCCTGAGATCACGACGTTTTTCTCGCCCGGCCGGCCGCCGAGGCCAGGCCAGCGGCAAAAGTCGTAGATTGCGACCTCGTTATTGCCGGGATCCTCCATCCTACCGTCGGGGCCGACCACCCGCAGCGACAGCGGCGCATCGATGCCCAATTTCGGGACTCGGGCGCGGTCGCCCGCGGAGACCACGGGCGGCCCGCACGGTCCCGGCGTCGGCGTCGCGGCAGTCGTGGGCGGCTCCGGCGTCGGCGGCGCGGCAGTCGTGGACGGCTGGGTCGGCTCCGCGGTCGCCGCGGCAGTCGTGGGTGGCAGTCCGGGCTTCTTGGTGCACGCGGGCCCGAGAGCGGCGATCACAAAGAGAGCCAGAATCGTGGGGCTTAGAAGGCTGGTTCTGCTGATTCTCAGACCTCGTTGATTGCCGTGATTTGCGGTTGCGGCAGTGCCCAGCTAGGAGACAGGCGGCGACGAAGGTCGGACCGTCGCCAGCGTCCACGTAGCGATACGCACGCCGTAGGCGCTGGTGACGTACTGAATCCCGGGCTCCATGGCGGCAATTCTACTCCGGCCCTATCGCGGAGAGCATTTGGCGGCCATGCTTGATAATGACGGTGCCCCACGGACGCGGGCCACCAGGCCTCTAGAAACGGAGCCGTAATGCCCACCCACATCGCTTTCGAGAAGTACAGGCTCGCCAACGGCCTCGACGTCATCCTCCACGAGGACCACTCGATCCCGATGGTCGGCGTCAACGTCTGGTATCACGTGGGCTCCCAGAACGAGGCGCCCGGCCGCACCGGCTTCGCTCACCTCTTCGAGCACGTCATGTTCGAGGGCTCCAAGAACCACAACCGCGAGTACTTCGAGCCCCTGCAGGAGGCCGGCGGCAACATCAACGGCTCCACGAGCACCGACCGCACCAACTACTTCGAAAACGTGCCCTCGAATTACCTCGAGCTCGCCCTCTGGTTGGAGTCGGACCGCATGGGCTTCCTCCTCGACGCCCTGGACGAGCGCAAGTTCGAGGTCCAGCGCGACGTGGTCAAGAACGAACGCCGCCAGAGCTACGAAAACCGGCCCTACGGCATGGCCGGCCAGGAGATTCGCAAGGCCCTCTTCCCGCCGAACCACCCCTACAGCTGGCAGACCATTGGCTCCCAGGAGGACCTCAACTCCGCCTCGCTCGACGACGTCAAGGACTTCTTCCGCCGCTTCTACGCTCCCAACAACGCCAGCCTCGCCATCGCCGGCGACCTCGACCCCGCCCAGGCGAAGCAGATGGTGGCGAAGTACTTCGGCGACCTTCCACCGACGCCGCCGGTGGCGCGCCTGGAGCGCTGGACGCCATATCTCGGTGGCGAGCTGCGCGTAAACCTCGAGGACCGCGTCCAGCTTGAACGCGTCTACTTCGCCTGGGTTGGCCCGCCCCGCTTCGACCAGGACGAGGCGCCCCTCGACGTCCTCGTCTCGATCCTGGGCGAAGGGCGAAGCTCGCGCCTGCATCACTCGCTGGTGTATGAGAAGCAGATTTCGCGCGAGGTCGGCGCCTACTTCGCCGCGATGGAGATCGCCGGTGAGGTCAGGATCGACGCCACGGTCGTTCCCGGGGCCTCACTCGCCGACGTCGAGGCCGGCGTCTTCGCCGAGGTGCTTCGCATTCAGGGCTCGCCACCCAGCGCGGAAGAGGTCCAGCGCTCGATCAACCGCATCGAGTCCTACTACGTCCGCCAACTGGAGAGCATCGGCGGTTTCGGCGGCCGCGCCGACCTCCTCAACTACTTCAACGTGCTGGCGGGTGACCCCGGACGCCTCAACACCGACCTCGAACGCTACCTCGTGGTCACGCCTGACGACGTCCAGCGTGTCGCCCGCCAGTACCTCACCTCGGGCCGCGTTCGCCTCGTCGTCCGGCCCAAGGCGGAAACGTCGGTGACGCCGAGCGCCGTCGACCGAACGCTGCAGCCGCCACCGGCGCCGGCTCCCAGCTTCCGGCCGCCCCTGCCGCGGCGGGTCGGTCTGGCCAACGGGCTCGACCTCCTCGTAATCGAGAAGCACGAGGTACCAATCGTTGCCTGCGCGCTCTACGCCCCCGGCGGCGCCGTCGCCGACCCCCAAGACAAGCCCGGGCTGCTCGCCTTCAGCGGCCGCCTCCTTCAGGAAGGGACCACCACGCGCACCAGCACCCAGATCGCGGAGGAGGCGGAGTTCATCGCCGCCCGGCCCAATGTCGGCACGGACCGCGAGAACATCGTCATCAGCACGGAGGCCCTGGTCCGCCACTGGCCCAAGGCCCTCGAGTTGCTCGCCGACCTCGTCCGCAATCCGGTGTTCCCGGAGCACGAGGTCGAGCGAGTGCGGAAGGAGCGCTTGACCGACCTCCGCCGCATTCGCGACGACGCCAACGCCATCGCCGACCGTGTAGAGATGGGCCTGCTCTACGGCCGAGAGTCACCCCATGGGCATCCGATTGGCGGGCGCGAAGCTTCGGTCGCCGCCTTCACCCGCGACGAGATCGTCGCTACGCATGCCCGAGCGGTCCTCGGAACCCGCCCGACCTTCGTGATCGTCGGTGACATCAGCGCGGCAGAGGTCGCCAGGCAGCTGGAGGATGCCTTCGCCGGCTGGGAGGGAGACCGCGCCGAACCACCGCCGGCCGCGGCGGCCGGCGACCCCGAGCGCGTGACCATCTACCTCGTCGACAAGCCCGGCGCCGCCCAGTCAGTCATCCGCGCCGGGCACCTGGCGCCGCCGAGGCCGAACCCGGACTACTACGCGCTGGTGGTAATGAACATGGTGTTCGGCGGCCAGTTCACAGCCCGTCTGAACATGAACCTGCGCGAGGACAAGGGCTATAGCTACGGCTATCGCTCTCGCTTCGACTGGCGGCGGACCCTCTCGAACTTCTCCGCCGGCGGCGCCGTCCAGACCGAGGTCACCAAAGAAGCTCTTGTGGAAACGCTAAAGGAATATCGCGATCTGCACGACGAGCGTCCTATTACCAACGAGGAATTCGACAAAGCCCGGCTCGGCCTGATTCGTGGCTATCCTCCTACGTTCGAGACCCCCGGCGGAGTCCTCCGGCGGCTGCTCGACGTTGTCCACTTCGGCCTGCCGGACGACTGGTTTGCCGGCCAGATCGAGCGCCTGGAAGCCGTGACCCTGGAGGACGTGCGCCGCGTGGCCAGGGAGCACATCCATCCCGACAAGCTGGCGGTCCTCGTCGTCGGCGACCGTGCCCTAATCGAGCCCGGGCTGCGAGAGCTGGAGCTGCCGCTTGTTATCCTTGACCACGAGGGAAATGTAGTGACGTGATGCAACAGATGCTAAGATATGCAAGAGATGGCGGCAGATGCCGAATTCTTGACAGTTCATGAAGCCGCACAGCGTCTCCGCGTCTCCGACTCGACCATCTGGCGTTGGATAAGCAAAGGCAAGCTGCGGGCAATCAGGCTTGCGGGTAGGACGATCCGAATAGATGCTCGCGATCTCGAGGCTGTAGCCCGGCCCACCAGCGACGCCGACGTAAGGCGAGATTACTACGTAAACGGCGTCAGGGTGCTCTGGAGCTACAAGACCGGTAGGGATACTCCACCGGATGTGGCTATAGCGCACGCCAAAGAATTACACGCCAGAATACTTGCCAGGCGGGGCGGCGTTCCACTGCCTGACTCCGTCGAGGACATCCGTCTCATGCGCGAAGAGAGGTCAGCTCAGATTGACCAACTCCTTGACGGTGGTCGTTGACGCCAGCGTCGCCTTAAAGTGGGTCCTCATCGAAGAGTACACGCGCACCGCGCTTATGTTCTATCGCGATATGAAGAATCGGGCAGTCGATATCGTCACTCCGCCAAACTACGAGGCGGAGGTCACCAATGGCGTTTGGCGCCGAGTTGCGAGAGGGCTTGTAACATTTCAAGAGGGACTGCAGCTACTCGATGCGCTCCAAGAATTCCCGACAATATCGACAACGATGCCTGACCTGTTTCACCGCGCATTCCAACTGTCACAGAGGACCCAACGGGCCGCGATCTACGACCAACTGTACGTGGCCCTGGCCGACGTCTTGGGCTGTGACCTCTGGACTGCCGACGGTGGCCTCGTGAACTCATTTGCGCCCCTGGGCTTCCCAGTACGCTTGCTCTCGACCTATTCCTCCTGACCAGCCGGGGGTAGCACCCCGCGCAGCCACTGCTGGAGGTCGTAGATGACCTCCGGCGTGATCTCGTGGGCCATCTCGTACTCGTTGTACACAGGCCTGTAGCCCGCTTGCTCGAGAAAGGCCTTCGTCGCCTTGCCCCGTTCGACCGTCAGCATCGGGTCGAAGAGGCCATGCGCGATGAAGATCGGCTGAGAGCGTTCGGTCGGTAGACTCTCTCTCATGCCATCAGCGTCGCGAAATGCGCCGCTGAGGACGATGAGGCCGGCGAAAGTCTCGGGCCGCCGCAACCCGAAGCGCAGGGTCAGCCCGCCGCCCTGCGAGAATCCGCCCAGGACCATGTTCCCGGCCGTTGCGCCGGTCTTCTCCATGATCTCGGCCAGGAACCCCTCCAGGCGCTCCTCGGGCGTTGGGCCCGACTCAGTGGCCAGCGTGGTCTCGGCCATGCCGGGCCGTCCGCGCGACCAGCTATAGCCCACGGCGCCACCGCCGCCGAGGTCGACGGCGTAGGGCGCGTTCGGAAACGCGTAGACGTAGCCCTCGGCGTCGATCGCCGGGCTCAGGCTCGCCAGGTCGTACATGTTGGCGCCGAATCCGTGCAGCATAACCACGAGCGGATATTTCCGCTCCGGCGCATACCCCTCGGGCTCGACGACGATGTAGGCGAGGTGAGCGGCCTCGCTGACAACCTGGGCTCTCATCGGCATCGCGTGCCTGACCCTTCCCGGCACTCTCGCAGCCAGCGAAATATAGCATTCGCCGCCGGGCTGTCCCTCAGTCATGGGGCAGGCCGAAGTGCCGCGCTATCCGTTCCGCGGCCGCGAGCGGCGCCAGGTCGGTGTTGTCGATGCGCAGGGTCTCCCTGCCGGGCACCGGGCTGAAGATGAAGATCAGCTTCATAGGCGTCATTTAACCAGAAGCTGTCGGCTCTAACCAAAGCTGTGCACCCGCCGTTCGGCGTCCGCTATGACCGCTAATGCCTCGAAGCGCTCGGCGATGACGTTGACCGAGCGTTCTTCACGCTCGACGTGGCCGTGGACGATGAGGGCGGGAGCGCTTTCGATCAACCATCGGTATCTGGGGATGAGCCTGGGCGCCGTGATCACGTTGATCAAGCCGTGATAGTCCTCCAGGGTGTGAAAGACGAAGCCCTTCGCTGTCTCCGGAGACTGCCGCACCGCGACGAGGCCGGCGACGCTTACCTTCTCTCCCCGCCGCTTTTCCTGGAGCATATGGCTGGGCGTTATGCCCTCGTGTAGCTGGTCCGACACCAGGTCCATGGAACGGCCCCGCACCGCTATTCCGACCAGCAGCAAGTCGG
>CAYRCD010000007.1:0-63314 GCA_964422735.1 uncultured Dehalococcoidia bacterium
CACGAGATCAGCCGTCGATCCCTCCAACCAGTCCTTTTTTCAGCACCCTGCTAGAGGCTGTCTCGCGAAAAAGGGACAACAACGCCTAGTTCGTGCCCTTTACCCGTCCGTCCTCCTCCAGCAACCCCACTCACTGCCCAACGGACAATGACCATCCTTCACCGCCTCGCCTACTGTGCTCTCGCTGAGAGGAGACGGTCGGGTCGGGAGGCAAGAAGCTGAAAGGCTCTCCCCTTCCAGGAAGGTGGTGAGTACGATGGCGCAACCGTGCGCGGCCGGAGATCATCTGGACCTGTGTGCAACGTGGAAGCCTTGGAAATGCCCGTGGCCTACGATCGCCCGGCGCTATGCCCTTGGAGGGTTGGTTACGCCGCTTCGCCGAAGAGAGGCAGGCCGCAGGTCACGCAGAAGCGATCGCCGGTGGTCGAGGCCGTGTTGCAGCGCGAGCAGGCGGGCGGCGCAGGTTGAACAGACACAGGCGCCGCGAGCGCGGCTCCACAGCTGAAACAGAAGCGAGTCCCGCTGTGTTGCCCCAATACCAAGCGTCCATCGTGACACCGCTTATTTCCAGCTCCGGAAGTTGCCTCCTGCACTGGCCGACCTTATTTACAAGTTGCGCGATATTCTAAAATGTGAATCTGGGTCCATATTGGTCAGGCGCCTAACGTGGGCCACCGACGCGCAACGCCAGCGGCCTCTCATGGCCGATAGATCTCGCTTTCCCGTCGTGGGCGGACGTTAGTGGCCGTCACCAATCAAACGGCGAGCTTTAAATCCGTCGGTCCCGGGTTCGAATCGCAGAGTGCCACCCCCATCTGCAACATCCTGGCCTGATGCCCTACCCTTAGAGGTCACCCAAAGGCGTTCGACTCTATTTGATCGGCGTCGACAGCCCGCAAACATGAAAAATACAAAACAAATTCGGAATTGGAATCAGCTTCCAGGCGCTAGATGGGTTTCGTGGCCCGCACTCGGAGGCGGAGATCAACACGGAGTCGAGCGCCTTCGCCGGTCAACCTGAAGACGCGCTAGCGCGCCTGGGCCGGCGAGCCCCCTTTTCGTTGCCTCGAGCGACCGGAGGACAAGGGCTGAGCGAAAGCGGCAGGGCCCCTTCGCCGTCGAAACCAAGCCTCGCGGCCGGCCCGGCCGCGACTTCTCTACTTCTTGGGCGCTGCCTTAGCCGCCGCTCCGGCCTTCTTCTCCTTCTTTTGCTTCTTGGCCTTGTCCACGTTCTTGGGACTCTTGTCTCCCATGGCTCTCGTCTCCAGTTCGATTAATGCTGGGATGATACCAGAAGGCGCTTTCGGCCTTCTCACGCGGGCGTGCACATCTTCAGCCCCTCGGCGGCGAAGCTTCGCCGCCAGGCCGGCGAGCCCGTCGAGGCCTGTCGTACTGACTCGTATTCGCGCGGAGGTGGCGGCCTTCACGTCTTCGATCGCACCGGGCCTGCCGGCAGGCAGATTGGAATCCCAGCGCCGCCTAAGGCCTCATGCCGACTCGAATCTTCGGACCGAGCTGAGTAGCGTTTACCGGGTGCGTCTTGCGTATGTAGTCCACAATTAGAGGCCGCGTGTCTCGCGGATCAACAATCTCCATCGGCTGAGCGAGGCCCGGTTGCCGGAGCACCGAGGCGAGGCGGATGAACCTGTCCTCGATCTCGTGCCTGCGCGCGTCGGGGTCGGGTGCAGCCTCGATCTCTCGCCGGAAGGCGGCCATCACGCCTCCCTCCGCAACCAGCGAGCCCGACTCGGCCGAGGGCCAGGCGTAGCGCACGGACATGCCGCCGCGTTTGGCGCTACCGCCGGCCACCCCGTACAGACGGCGGGTCACGATGGTGATGTAAGGGATGGTCGCCTCGCGGACCGCGGCCATCGCCCGGTTGGCGAAACGGATGATCCCGCCCTTCTCCGAATCAATCCCGACCATGAAGCCGGGCACGTCGCAGAAGTAGACCACGGGCAGGTGAAACGTGTCGGCGAAGTCGACAAAGTGCTCGAACTTGATGCAGGCGGTGGGCGTCATAGCGCCACCTTCGCGGCGGCAGTCGTTCGCGATCACCGCCACGGGGAACCCGTCGATGCGGGCCAGCATCGTCACCAGCGCGCGCCCGTACAGGTGTGATATTTCGAAGGTCGAGTCGCGATCCATGACCATCCGGATCATGCGGCGGACGTCGTAAGTGGTACGCCGGTTGCGGGGTATGAACGACATCAGCTCCTCGTCCCGGCGGTTGGGGTCGTCCTCCGGTTCCACCCTCGGCGGCAGCTGCCAGACATTCGAGGGCAAGTACGAGAGGAAGTGGCGGATCTGGCGGCAGGCGTCCTCTTCGTCCTCCGCGACGTTATGCACGACGCCGGCGGCCTCAGCCTGGACGTGAAAGTTGCCCAGCTCCTGCTTGGTCATGCGCACGCCCAGCGCCTGGGCGACCATGGGCGGCCCGCCCACGAACGTCTCGCTGTTTTTGGTCATGATCGCGAAGTGGCAAGCGCCAACCTGGACCGCGGGTCCGCCCGCGACCGAGCCCAGGACTGCCGAGATGACCGGCACCTGGGCCAGCAGGTTGCCCCGCGCCAGCCCCGCGAGGAAATCGTTGCGCGGTGAGGGGATGAGGTTGGAGAAGTCGGGAACCTTCGGCAGGTCGAAGGTGCCCGGCACGCCCGTGACCCCGAGAGTCACCGGCCGCTCGCCGAGGTCGTCGATGCGGTGATGCACGATCGATTGAGCCCCGCCCGGCCGGTTATCGGGGTCGTAATTGCGCACGCTGCCGCCGGCGCCGTCCAACAGCCTGATAAACGGCATGCGCAGCTCACCCGCCATGCCATCGAGGCCGGGACCGCCGCCCCGGACTGCTCCGTCGGCCGCCCCGCCGCGTATGGTGAAGTCTTGTCCCTGCACGATGACCGGACGGCCTTCGATTAGCCCGTAACCCGTAACCGTGCTGTCCGGCCTGAACGAAGCCAGGTTACCCTCATCGTCATACTTGGATACGCCGCCGGTGGTGCCCACCTCCTGAAGGGAGCGCGGGTCGAGAAGCAGGTCGAGCCGCTCTCGGACGGTAAGGCGTCCCTGGGCGTGCTGGCGGGCGATGCCTTCTTCGCCCCCCATGCGCTTGGCCAGCTCCCGCTTGAGCGCGAGCTCTTCCATCTCCGGCATCCAGGTCATCGTTCGTTCCCCTCAGTTCGGTGCGGTGAAGCAGCCATCGTCGCGAGGTTTCCATCGCGGCGCGAGTCTGAGCCAGGTTCCCCCGTATCACCAGCGGATTTCGCACGCCGCCGGCGGGCTCTCCCCGACATTGTGAGTATCGGGACCTGGCGAATCAAGGACTCGCGGCCCGGAGGTCACGTCAGGCCGCGTCCGCGGCGCCAGGATCGAGCCCTGCGGACGGCGATGCTCGCGCCCCGCGCACAGCCGTGTTCATCTTGCGACCAACGCTGCTGCTAACATGGCGGCGGCACGACAGGGAGGACTGGGCATGCGTCGTTATCGCCCCCTGCGCGGGATTCGAGTCCTCAGCTTCGAAGCTGCTTTCTCGCTGCCGGCCGCGACTCGGGTGCTGTCGGAGCTGGGGGCGGAAGTGGTCCGCGTCGGGCGACCGGTGGGAGACTTCCCGCCCTTCACTCACCGCACGGACGGCAGCGCGATCAACAAACGCAGTGTTTCGATTGACCTCGAAAACGACGAGGGGCGCCGCCTGGCATTCCGGCTGGCCGGCGCGGCCGACGTGGTTTGCAACAACTTCCGGCCCCGTTTCCTGCGCGGCATCGGTCTGACCTACGAAGCGCTGAGCGCCGTCCGGCCCGGCATCATCATGCTCCAGCTATCGGGCTACGGCACGCCGGGCCCCTGGCAGGACATCGGCGCCTTCGGCCCCAGCGTGGAAGCAGCAGGAGGAATGGATGCCCTCATCGGCCGGCCGGACGACCCTCCGACCAAGGTCGGGAGCACGGTATTCGCCGACCAGACCGCCGGGCGGTATGCCGCGCTGGCGATTGCCATGGCGCTCGAACAGCGCCGCGGCACAGGCCGGGGACGCTACATAGACCTTTCCATGTATGAGGGGATCGCTCACGTCTTGGGGGACAGGGTCCTTGGCGCGGTCCGCATCGGGCGACCCCCACAGAAGCTCGGCAATCGCAGCGGTATGAACTCTCCCCAGGGAATATATCCGTCGCGCGGCGAAGATGAATGGCTGGCGATCTCCGTTTGCAGCGACGCTCAATGGCGGGCCCTGTGTGGTGAGCTGGCCGGCTCCGACGCGGCCGTGGCCTCGCGCCTCGAAGACCTCCTGGGCGCCGGCGGGGAGGAGCGAGCCCGCGAGCATGATCGCATCGACGAAATCATCAACGCCTGGACCTCGAGCCTGACCAAGGAGGAAGCCGCGGAACGTCTGCAGAACGCCGGCGTGCCGGCCGGTCCGGTGCAGCAAGTCTCCGATATGCCTTTCGACCGCCAGCTGCGTTTTCGCGGCGCTTTCCAGATCATGACGCACTCCACACCCGTGCTCGGCTACCAGGCGCACCCCCACCTGACCCTCGCCTGGCGCATCAACGG
This sequence comes from uncultured Dehalococcoidia bacterium, assembly GCA_964422735.1. GTDB lineage: Bacteria > Chloroflexota > Dehalococcoidia > DSTF01 > WHTK01 > CAYRCD01. Next base: position 4,552 of record CAYRCD010000007.1, read on the forward strand.
CTTCGCCCGGCCTTCTCTCCGGGATGCCCGCGCCGATGGAACCGACAACCGCAGGATACTGAAGACATGGCTGGGCCTCAGCGGACAAGAGATCGCGAGCCTACAGAAGAACGGAGCGCTCCTGTCACCGCCGTTGCCGCCCGTCGAAGTCACCGGCCGTACACAGCGAGCGACCGTCGATCCAGACTTCGCCCGGCGACTTGGCTTGCAAGCGGCCGCGGAGCGACGGCGGTGATTCGCGTCCTGGACCTCACTCACTACGTCGCGGGCCCGTTCGCAACCTTGCTGCTGGCGGAGCTAGGTGTCGACGTGATCAAGGTCGAGCGGCCGGATGGTGGTGATAAGTGGCGCGGCCTGGGTGCCAACGACGACCCGGTCGTCGGCTTTGATTTCTTGAACCGGCGTAAGCGGAGCATCACGCTCGACCTCAAGAGCAGGGCCGGGCGCAAGGAATTCTTGAGGCTGGCCGCCGCCGCCGACGCCGTGGTCGAAAACTTCCGTCCCGGCGTGCTCTCGCGCCTCGGCCTCTCCTTCCGCGCGCTGCGTCGCGCCAACCCCAATATCGTCCTCACCAGTATCAGCAACTTCGGCCAGGCCGGACCGCGGCGAGATTGGCGGGCGAGCGAGCTCGTGCTGCAGTCAATGGGGGGCTTCATCCATGGCACGGGCTGGGAGGATGGTCCTCCTCTGAAGCTCGGCGGTCACGTCGCGGCGCACCTCGCCGGCCTGAACGCCGCCATTGCCACAGTCACTTCAATCTATGGCGTCCGGACCGGCCTCGAGCGCGGCGTTCACAACGACATATCGATCCAGGAGGCCTTCGCCGCGCACGGCGCGAGGCATATCTCAGTCTGGGCCTACAGCGGCATTGGCATGAAGCGCGCCCAGCGGGGCGTTAGTCTGCAGGGGTTCCCCAACCTCTTGCCGGCCAAAGATGGCTATCTCTACGTCCTCGCGATGCGCGCCGAGTGGGAATTCTTCGCCCACTTCCTGGGACTGGACGACTTCATAACCCACGAGTGGAGCGACCCGGACCTGCGCAGAGCCCGCTGGCCGGAGATCGACCCGCACTTCCGCTCTGCCATCGCTTCCCGCGGCCGCTACGAATGGTTCCAGGAGGGCGCGGAGCACGGCTTCACGTTCGCGCCGGTCGATGACGTCCATACGCTTCAAGGCAGCCCTCAGCTCGCGGCCCGAGGGTTCTTCGAGTCCGCCGAACTGCGCGACGGTGCTTCAGTCCCCGGTCCGCGCCTCCCGTTTCGGGGCTTCGAAACCGCCTCCAGCGCGAACCGGGCGCCACGTCTGGGCGAGCACAATGCCCAGGTGCTCGCCGGGCCCAGCCCCCAAATCGGACAGCGTTAGCCGGGGCCGCGTTTGCTGAGGCCTTCGTTGTTCAAGTTGGCGCCCTGAGAGGCGGCAGCCGGCCGGCGCGATTGAGTGGCGGCGGGGAGCAAGGAGGCTCGACTCAACCGGGCTATACTGTCCGCCATAGCTCGAATTCAGCGGACGCTAAGGGAGAGCCAATGACCACGCGGACATCGGACTACACCTCGCTCATGGCCGCCGCGGCCGCTGCGGCCGGGCTTCGGCCTCCGGCAATAGTCCAACCGACGGACCACTGGGTACAGCTCAACGGCATCCGCTTCCACTACCTCGACTGGGGTAATCCGCGCCTGCCGCACGTCGTGCTGCTCCACGGCGGCTCGCTCACGGCTCACACCTGGGACATGGCCGCCCTGCTGTTGCGCGACCGCTACCACCTCGTCGCCCTGGACCAGCGCGGGCACGGCGACACGGCGTGGACACCGGACGACCAGCTGCAGCGCGACAACACCGACCTCATGCTCGAGGACACCCGTCAGTTCATCGAGCACCTGGCCTACGACCACCTCGTTCTGGTGGGAATGTCCATGGGCGGCATGAACGCCATCCGCTACGCTGCGCGCCACCCCCAACGCCTCGATGCCGTCGTCATAGTTGACGTCGCGCCCGAGACGATGCGCGAGGGCCAGATTGAGATGGAGCAGTTCCGCCGCGAGACCGAGACTCTCAACCGCTTCGAGGACTTCCTTGCGCGGGCCATGAAGTTCATGCCCCACCGCGCGCCCGAGCACCTGCGTTACAGCCTTACGCACAGCCTCAAACAGACGGAAACGGGCTGGACCTGGAAGCAGGACCACCGCCGCCGGCCGCAACCCGCGGCCAGCCCGGCCGAGCAGGAGGCGGCCCGTGCCCGCAACGCCGAGGCGCTATGGGCCGACGTGAAGGCGATCTTGGTTCCGATGCTTCTCCTCCGCGGAGCGGACAGCAAGATCCTCTCTACGGAAGTGGCGGAACGCACCGTGGCGGCAATGCGCGATGCCCGGCTCGTAATCATCCCGCGCGCGACGCACAACGTACACAGCGACAACCCGGCCGATTTCGCTGCCGCGCTCGACGCTTTCCTTGTTGAGAAGCTGTCGAAGCGCGAAAGGGTGGTGCCTTGATCGCACCCGGGGAGACAGGTCGTCCTGCCCGCCCGGCAGCCACTTCGATCTCGATCGTCGTTCCCTGCTACAACGAGGAAGCGAACCTGCGCGAGGGCCGCCTGGCGCGCGTCGCCGAGTACGCGGAGCACGCCCAGGACGTGCACGAGCTGCTAGTCGTCGACGACGGCTCTACCGACTCCAGCCGCGACGTTGTCAGCGGCCTCGCGAAGACCCACCGGAAGCTCCGTCTCCTCGAGGAGCCGCACCGCGGCAAGGCCGGCGCCGTCATCGCCGGGATCCGGGCCGCTTGCGGCGATTACGTCCTCTTCACGGACATGGACCAGGCGACCCCGATCGAGGAGATCGAGAAGGTGCGGCCGCGGCTCGCGGAGGGGTACGACGTGATTGTCGGCTCGCGCAGCGGACGCCCGGGTGCTCCGCCCGTCCGCCGTCTAATGGCCGCCGGCTTCACGGTGATCCGCCGCCTGATCGTCGACGTCGGCAACGTCTCCGACACCCAGTGCGGCTTTAAGGCCCTGCGCGCCTCGACCGCCCGGAGCGTCTGCGAACGCCTGCGCGTGTTCCGGCCAGGCGAGAAGCCGCTCGTCGGGCCGGCCGTGACGGCCGGCTTCGACACCGAGCTCCTGTACGTCGCCCACCGCCTCGGCGTCTCCGTCGTCGAGGTGCCGGTGAACTGGGGCTACGTCAGCTCGCGCCGCGTGCGTCCCGTCCGAGAGTCGTGGCGGGGCCTCGTCGGGCTGCTGCGGATCAGGCTCGCCGCGCTCCGCGGCGAGTACGGCGAGCGATAGCGCCCCCGGGCAGTCACTCCCACCGGAGGCACGGCGCTTTGGAAGCGCGAACATCCCTCCCGCGTTCCGGGCGATTATAGAGTTGGCTCTGGAGCAACTGCTCGGCATTCGAAGGATGCGGCCTGCACCCCAAGCTCGAGTACGCGAGGGAACTGAGTTTCCCTGTCGCGCCCAGGCTGTCTTTGCGAGGCCGCCTCAGCGGCCGCGGCAATCTCGGTCGCGCGGTTCGCGCACGGCTCACGACCAAGGTCATCACTTTGAGCGTTCAGCCGAGATTGCTTCGCCGCCTGTCGGCAGGCTCGCAACGACGGGTCCCTCGCACTCGTGCCCTGAGGGGCGAATTGATTCGGGAAGGATAACCTGCCGACAATCTGATGTATGAGGACAAAAATTGCTCTCATTGCCGTCGTCCTGGTCCTCTCCTGGGCGACGACCGAGAGCTATCTACAATCCGCGGCGAAGTCCGGCGCCAGAACTGACGGAACGCCCGGCGACCATACTGACGGCTTCTCGAACACGCTCTCGGAAGCCGGTCCTTCACTTATTGACTCCACATTCAGCGTCGTCGTGACCCGCGAGAGCCGGTTTGTCTGGCCGGCCGTAGGTCCCATAACCAGCTATTTCGGGCCGGGGCATCCCACGGGCATCGACATTGGCCTCGAGATCGGCGGCGATTCTCCCATTCGCGCAAGTGCCGCCGGTTTGGTTTCATTCGCTGGCGGTAATCCCTGCTGCGAATACGGCTATCACCTGGTTATCGATCACGCTAACGGCATGAGCACTCTTTATGGACACCTTTCCCAGATCCTGGTATCAGACGGGGAAGACGTCGCCCAAGGAGACCTGATCGCGCTTGGAGGGGCAACAGGCGACGCGGACGGCAAGCACCTTCACTTCGAGCTTCACCAGGACGGCCGCCTGGTCGATCCTTTGCGCTACCTTCCCGCCTTGGAGGAAAGTCCCTATGTCAGGAGCACGAGAAAGGTCAGTTGCCCAGCCGAGCCCATTCAGGTCGATGCCGCGTCGAGCGTAAGTCTCGACTTCGTTCCCAATGTCTCTCTCGACTACCGGGTCGAAGGCGTGAGCATCAGCGCACTGACGCCGGCTCCAGGCTCGTCAGCTCCCGAGGTTCTGGCCGATCGCGCCCTCGGTGTATCTCTAAGAATCCCCGCGCCGCCGGTCGCCTCCGGCCAGTCCGCCCGCTTTCAGGTCGAGACGACGCTTCGCCTTGCTCAAGACACTGCCCTTGGCCAGGACGATGACCAGCAGGTCGTCACCTGCAGGCTGGAGCTGCGGACGATGCCGACGCTCCCCAATTCCGCGAGCACCCTCGCCGGCTACCGGGCGCGGTTCGCCGCGACCGCGACGGCCTCACCGACGGCGACCGCGACGCTGTGGCGCCCGAGTCCGACACGCACGCGGACTCCGACGCCGATACCGACGCCCGTTGGCACGCAGAAGCCGACGGCAACCGCGACCGGATCTCAGCCGGTCAAGACATCCACGCCCCCGAGGACCGGCGCGCGATAGGAAGCGGCCTTCTCGTCAGTCGTCGGCGGCGGCCAGAGCTCCGACCAGGCCGCCGTCGCCTGTGTTCGGTGGCGTGATGCCGATTCTGCCGGCGACCGTCGCGCCGCCCCCGCAGACCTGAAGGTCAATGGAGCCGAACGAGGCTCCGCCCGCCGCCGTGATCGTAACCAGGCCCGCGACGCCCGAATCCGCCGTGTAGACGACGTTCAGGGTTCCACCCTGGGTTGTGGCGGCTGTACCGCTGCCGGGCTGAGGTGTCGCCGCTGTCGCCGCACTGCCCGAGCTGGATTGAGCGGTAGTGACCTTGCCGCTGGTCGTGATGAACTTCAGCTCGGTCCCGTCAGGGACTACGTTACCGCTAACGTCTCGCGCGGTGGCGGCGATGAAGACAGAGCCCCCACAGGGCACGTTGGTCGAAGAGGCCTTGAGTTGGATGTTTCCCGTAGTCGTGGCGTAGCTGGGACAGAATTGCTGGACCGTGACCTGGTTCTCTACCGTGCCGATGGCGAGGCCGACGCTCACCAGCACCGTTGCCTCGCTCATCCCCGGCAATATTTGGAGCAGCGCGATCGCCTGCTCCGCGTCTGCCGTGCTTGGCGTCCCGACGGTCAAGACTCCCGCGCTCGTGGAGAAGTGGAAGCCAAAGCCGGGAATCACGTGGCCGTAACGGTCGCGCACACTCGCGGTGATAACCGACACACCGCCGCAGGGCACGACGTTGGGATTGGCCGTCACGACCACTGAGCATGCGGGAGGATCATCGTCGGAAAGTTTTCGCCCCGGTGTGTCACAAGTATTGAATGGCGTTCGCGTCGGCACCGGCGTCACCGTCGGTGTCGTAGGAGGTGAGCAGGTGACCGAACCACCTGCTAGCGAGACGCCGCCCTGAGTCCCCGTGAAGGTGTAGGTGGTAGTGGAGGCGCAGGTAGCTGTAAAGCTCATGATTAGCCTGAACGTCTGACCTGTGGCATTACCGTCGATGCCTTCGACAGTGGCGTTGGTCAAGGTGACGATGGAGAGCGCACCGTCGCTGTCAGTTAGGGTTCCGAGGCAGTCAGCATCGTCGACGGAGGGAATGACACCGTCTACACCATCGACTACGCATCCATCGGATGTGGTCGGGACATCGACAACGGTCGGGAGAAGGGTAAGGTTCGCGCTTCCGGAGGTTGGTAATACCGACACCCTAGCCGAGTCGTCGCCGCCGGAGTCGTCCGGGTTGAAGAACGCAGTAACCTGGATAACGTCTCCCGAGAACATGGATGTCGACGACGGGGTCGGGCCGCCGCCGAGGGGAAACGCCGAAGCGGGAGGTGGCCCGAAAGCGCCGCCCGCGACGCCGATCCCGCCGATCACGGCGATCAGTGATAGGAAGAAGGTCAAGCGGCGAGAGCGAAAGCTGGCGTGTGGCGGGGACGGCCAGGGCGTGGTAAGTCGCAAAATGAAGACCTCCGGGGGGAAGGGCGCCGGGCCCAACCCGTATTCGGGCTTTGCCCCGGAGGCCGTTCTCCTCACGATAGAGGAAGATCGGCCACCGACCCCGCCGAAGGCTCGCCATGACTTATGGGCGCAGGTTAGACAACCCGCGTATGTTTAGCCTCGCAGACTAGCCCGTCCGCGAGTAGTTCAACGCCGCGAAGTATAGACATTTCGGCTAAGTGGTGTCAACTTGTTTCTGCACGAGCGAATATGCGCCAGAGCACAAACAGCCCACCGCCAATGGAGATACTCGGCGGCATGAACCAGTCCCGCCCTTATCAACGCTCACGGCGGCCGAAAGGTTAACGGTCGCGATTTGTTGGGAGAGCCCAGCGATCGGTCGAGATTTCGATTATCGTCACCGCGCGCTTCTGGCGGAGCAACGTGGAGCGGGTTTCCCATCCTTCCCCGCAAGGACGTGGCGAGGGAGCACGCGGTCTCCGAGCAGGTCATCAGCTCCGTGACGGACGAGCCCGCGGTAAGCGTTATCGTGTTGGGATACAACGGCCGGGAGTACGTTGACTCGTGCCTTGCGTCGCTGCTCGACCAGGACTTCGGCCGGCCTTACGAGATCCTGTTCGTGGACAACGGCTCGGTTGACGGGAGCGCGGACCTGGCGGAAAAGTACGATGGAGTTCGAGTCCACCGGCTCGACAAGAACTACGGCTATTGCCGGGGCAACAATATGGGCGCGGATCTGGCCCGCGGATCCCTGCTCGTTTTCCTCAACCAGGACGTCATCGTGCACCAGGCCTGGCTGCGCGAGCTCGTGGCCGCGGTCGAGGACGACCCAACGGTCATGGCGGGCCAGGCGAACGTTATCCACCCCTGGAACCCGGAATTCTCCCGAAAGGAACGTCGGAAGCCGGTGGCAGCGGCCTACACGGGAGAGCTATCGCGCCTGGGCTTTGTCGAGTACCGGAAGGTGCCCGTCGAACAGCGGGCAGTCGACACGCTCTTCCTGAGCGGCGTCTCGATCATCTTGAAGCGTGAGATCGTCGATCAGATCGGGGGTTACGTCTTCGATCCGGATATGTTTCTCTACGGCGAAGACATGGACCTCGCGCTCAGGATCAGGACCTCCGGCTACCGGACTATCGTGGCGACGGGCGCCGTCGTCTATCACGCCCACGTCCTTCAGGACCAGATCTCGCTCCAGTCATTCGTGAAGACCGTCCGCATCATCCGTAACCGGCTCCTGGCCCTGTGGAAATGCTCCGACTGGCTGGAGTTTCTGCCGCTGTCGGCCATAACGCTGATTGGGGCGCCGTTCAACTCGAGTCAATTCGGGTTGAGCGCGTTCAAGAGGGTCCTCTACTTCTTTTTGCTAACGCCGCCGACGCTTGTTGCCGGATTCGCCGCCCTGGTAGCGATGCCAAAGTTCGCTCGGCGCCGGCGAGAGACGCTATCGAGGCGGCGCGTGAGCCGCGGTTGGCTCTTGCGCACACTCGTCTTCGACCGGTCGAATCTTGGTATGTCCGTGCCCGTCCGCGGCAAGTAGTCATGAACTCAGAAGGCCCCCTGGTTCATCTTCGCGAGCACCGCGAGCTGATCGACGCCGATCTGCGCTTCATCGACGGCCGCCTTTCCGGACAGGCCCCGCTCCTGGACATTGGCGCCGGCCGGGGCGCCTTCGTGCTCGAGGCGCGCCGTCGCGGATTTCAGGCCTGGGGAATGGAGATGCAGCCGGCTGCCGCGCGCGTCTGGAGTCGAGCGAAGGTGCCCGGCGTCCTCGGAGATGGGGCCCGCGCGCCGTTTGCCGACTCCTGCTTCGGCCTCGTGCGCATGAAAGAGGTAATCGAGCACGTTGAGGACCCGCTGTCGCTGGTGCGCGAGGCCAGGCGATTGCTGAGACCGGGAGGCCTGCTCATAGCGCACGTTCCCTCGCCTTACTCTCAGCTGTACCCGATCGGTAATTTCTGGGACGACTACACCCACGTGCGACCACTCAGCCGCCTGGGGCTGCGCAGGCTCGTCGAGGACGCCGGCCTGCGTCTCCTGCGAGTCGACGGCTACGTCGCCGGCCGCAACCCCATCGAACGCGCTCTGGGGAAGATTCTCGCCCGCGTCTTGCCCCACATCTACCGCGTGGTCGCGACGCCGGTCGAATGAATACGCACCTGCCCCCCGCTGACGCCTGTTGCCCGCGGGCATGACGTCCGCACGTACGATCGCTGAGTGATGAGGAGGATTCGCTTCCTCCACTTCGCTCTAGCCGCCGCTGTAGTGGTCTTCGTCGTGATGCGTTCTCATCCGGGCGACCTCCGGGCCGTGCTGCGTGACATTGACATCAAAATGACGGCCCTGTCACTCCTCCTCAACGTTCCCGTGGCTCTGCTGGCTCCGCTTCGCTCCTCTCTCGTGTTCCGACGTCTCGGTCACAAAGTGCCTGCCAGTGTGCTCATACCGACAACAATCGTGGGTTTCGTGGCCGGAGGCCTGACGCCTGCCGCGTCCGGGGAGCTCCTGAGGGCGGGGCCGTTGCGTACGCGGGCGGGCGTCCCCTTCGAGGACAGCATGGCCGCGGTCGTCTACGAACGCGTGCTGTCCACGTATCTGCTGGCGCTGAGCACGGTGGTCCTATTCGCGCTCGCGAATCTGCGCCTGATCTGGGGACTCGTCGTTGTGATTGTCGGCGCCGGCCTCTGCCTTCTTCCCTGGCTGGGCGCGGTGAAGGTGCTGCCTCTGATTCCGGGCGAGGACCGGATCGGCGGTCGAGGACTGATGCCGGCCATCTTCCGGCGCGTGTTGGCGATGGCGGCCCAACTCCGGCTTCTGCTGGCGGGTCCCGGCCTGCTCGTTCAATGGTCGGTCATTACCGCGGCGATGTTCGCCCTGATCTCGGCCCAGTACTGGCTACTCGCCCGCGGCCTTTCCGAGGGGATCAGCCTGAACGATGCCTGGCTGGCCTTTGGCGTTTCCACGTTTGCCGCGGTGGCGTCCTTGATCCCGCTCGGTCTCGGCGTCCTGGAAGGGTCACTGGCCGCGATCCTGGACCGCCTGGGAATGACGCTGGAGCAGGGAGAGGTTGTCGCCCTTCTGGTCCGGGCAACGATTACCCTGCCGCTCGTCATCGCTGCCTTCGCTTGCTATCTATACCTGCAACGGAACAGCGAAAGAGAGGGGCCCTCCGAGGCGCCGGACGCCTCATAGCCCGCGGTGGAGGCTCGCGGCGATCCCGCTCCGCGACAGAATAGTGGAACGTGCCCTCCTTCTCACCTACTATTTCGGCGAACAATGCATGGAGCGCCGGGAAGCTAGAGCCGATCCGTCAAACCCCACTCTCGCGATTCCGATGCTGAAGAGGGGCCTGCCGTCAATAGGCCTGACGTGATCGAATCAGAAAGCCCTCGCCCTTGAGACTTCACCTGCCGGCTATTCGAGGCCTGACTTCTCTCAATTTCTACCAGACCCTGTTCTACTTCTATCTGACGATAGCTTTACTCATCTTCACCTTCCTCGTGCCGCCCTTCCAGAAGAACGACGAGCCGGCCCACTTCCATAGAGCCGTCTCGATTACGAATCTGGACTTCGTCTGCTCCCGAGACGCTGACGGACAGTATTACTTCCCAATGAAGCGCAAGTACGTGGACTTGCCGGAGGTCATGCATACATTCGACGTGGCATTCCGATACAACAACAAGTTCAAGATCAAGTGGCTGAGCGCCGACTTCTCCGATCCGAAATACGACGAACCAGGGGCCGTCTACAGATTCTGTAGCCTGACGATACCAGGCTACTTGCCCAACGCTCTTGGCGTGCTACTGGGTAAGCCATTCGAGAATCCCCTGGTTAGCTTCTATCTTGCCAGGCTCTTCGGCGCCTCATTCTTCGCCCTCTCAGTCGTGCTTGCCCTGCGAGTAATTCCCGAGCGGTTTAAGCTACTGGTTTACCTTTACGCGGTCATGCCGACCGTGCTCCATCAAGTCAGCGCGGTTAGTTACGATGCGGTGCAACTATCACTGTTTCCATTGATCCTGGCGTACCTGATCAAATTCACGGTACAGGACGAGGAGGTCAGACCAAGACAACTGCTGATCTTCATGGCATTGCTCTGGTGGGTCATAAACATCAAATTACTCGCGTACTATCCTCTCATTCTTCTGTTCTTTGTCATACCTCACGCCAGGATCGCCACGGCCTTTTCACGCTACCTGCGCGTTTCCGGAGGCTTTCTGGCCCTCACTGGTCTAACAACCGCCTTCTTCGACCTGTTGTATCTGCCACGAGCCGTGGATCCTCCAGGCGGCGACGGAGTTGATGCGTCTGCGCAGGTAAGGTTCGTGATCGCGCACCCCGTGAGCTTTCTGAACAGCTGCTACGATACAGTCCGCCTCTACGGGGAGGGGTTGTTCCGAGAGACGATTGGCGTCTTTGGGTGGGTTGACTACACGTTGAATTTCGTCCCCTATTACGTGATGGTGTTCGTGGCCGGCGCGGTCTTCTACTATACGGTTCAGAACGATAGGGGCTTGCTGAGGCCCGGCCAGATTGCGCTTCTTGGCGCCGCCATAATTCTGACTGCCGGGTCCCTCTTCTTCTCGCTATACGTGGTTTGGTCTCCCGTTGGCAACGATATAGTGTGGGGACTTCAGGGCAGGTATTTCGTGGGGCTCGCGCCTTTCGTCCTCTTCCTGTGTTCGCAGACTGCTGCTGCCATCGGCAAGGATCGCGCGCTTAAGGTGCTGTTGGCATCTTTCACGTTACTTCTCATGTTCAACATCTTCCGGGCGGTTCAGCTACGGTATTATTGAGAAGGCGGAGCCGCGGTTCTCATTTTGGTGAATGCTGGATGTCCAGGACGATAGCCTGCAGAAACAGCTGAAACCCGACCACGAACGGCAGAACACTTAGCATCACGGTGCCTGTGGAGGCATACAGGCCCGTGACGGCGCTTCTGATCCAGGTGTACAGACCAAACCCCGTACCCCACATCATTAGGCTCAGGCCAAAGATCAGAAACAGCGCTATCGGATTGAAGTCCCGCACGACGTAGTTATGCCAGATTCTTCTCCAGCCGCGATGGAAAAGGAGGAGAGGGAAGGTACCGATGGCGAGCAAGGGATTCAGGCTCGAGATCTCGCTCCCGTACCTGGCAGGAATCGCGACATCTCTTACCCTGGCGTCGACGAGGCTGAGCTGGACAAGCATGTCGTTTTCGAAAAAAAAGCGTTCATGTACGGCCCCCAGATTGATCCTTTGCAGGCACTCAGTCTTGATTGCCGTGTAGCCATTTTGAGGGTCGAATACGTTCCAGTAGCCCGTGGCCAGCTTCGTTATGAATGTCAGGGCTATGTTCCCGATCAGCCGGTGTCTTGGCATGGCGGGGAACAGCTCCGGGTTCAAGAAGCGGTTGCCCTTCGCATAGTCATATTCAGCGTCTATGACGGCGTCGAGCAACTGCGGAAGATATTCCGGCGCCATTTGCCCGTCACCATCCATTTTAACGACGATGTCGCAGCCTATAGAAGCGGCCTGTCGGTAGCCTAGAATTGTGGCGCCGCCGACACCTTGATTTCGCGGTGTGCGCAGCAAGACTGTGCGTTTGTCGTGCGTATTCGATACCAGGCTATGGGTCTGATCGGTACTGCAGTCGTCAACGACGATGATGTGGTCGACAATCTGCGGCATAGTTTCGAGTACCGATAAGATGAAGCCCTCTTCGTTATGAGCCGGAATAACGACAGCAATCCGACGCTCTTTGTACAAAGGGGCCTCCGGGCGCATTAGGTCTGACTTCGCAGCCGATTAGACCAGTGAGAGGTTACTGAGGGCGCCCGCCGGAGTCAAGAATGTCCGACGGGCCGGTCCGATCACACGACAGCGCGACCCGGCGGGAGCGGATCGGCGGGGCACTCTATGACTGGGACGTCAAAAGGATAAAGCTTCTCGGGCAGGCGAGCTTCGCGTGTCACGTGGCGCGGACGATGGCCGCCGCGGTCGCGCCCAGGTTTACGATTCCAGGTGCTTCTTTATTCGCCTGAGGTCCTCGGCGAGGCCCGTTGACGTCTGCCTGCTGATCATCGGGGCCATCAAACGAGTCATCAGTGCCGGCCGCACGACATCCATCGACTTCGTCGCCCGCGTACCGCCGTCGACGGCCTCCAGGTCGAAGGCGTGGCGCATGAGCCCCAGCTTGCCTTCGCTCTCGAACGCGAACCGCTTCCCGGCCGAGTAGTCGATGATCGTCAGGTTCTCGCGCTGCGTCCCGAACTGGTGGCCGACGCTGGCGAAGGTCGAACCAACCCCCGCTTCCCCGGAAGACGTTTGCTTTACCTCCAGATTATGGGTGGCCCATTCAGTGTGGCGCGGAAGGTCAGCGACGTAGGCAAACACCTGGTCCGGAGACGCTTTGATCACCGCTTCCTGGGCAAACCGTGCCATGACACCCTCCGCGCATTTCGTTGGCCAATTGTAAGCGGTCGCTTCAATTTCAGATAGAGGCCGTCTAAGTAACAGACTGTCGTAAGCCGGGGCGCTACTCGCGGACCACGCCCCAGTTAGGGAACTCCAGAATCTCGCGCGGTTTGCCAGGTGAGATCTTCATCACCCGGCCCGTCAGGCTGTCGTCGCGGATAAGCTCGAGCACGCCCTCCGCCACTTCTTCCGGCGGTATTGCCGGTAGAGCGTTATGGGCGCTCCAGACTCCGGCCGACCGCGCTCGCTCACGCCCGCGGCGGATCGGAGGAGTGTCGACGACTTCGGGACAGATGCAGTTGACGCGGATGCCCGTGTCCTCCTTCAGGCGGCTGAGAGCCCGTGTGAAGCCGACGACGCCGGCCTTGCTAGCCGCGTACACCGGGCCGCCCGGGTAAGCGATAACGCCGGCGATCGACGCGGTTTGCACGATTGCTCCGCCGCCGCGCCTTTGCAGCGCCGGGATCGCGGCCAGGGTACCAAGCACGACGCCAATGAAGTTGACCTCGATCATCTTGAGCCAGTAGTCGAGTGGACTATCGAGCAGGCTCCCCCCGCCGAGTAAACCCGCGTTGTTGTGGACGATGTCCAGGCCCCCGAAGCGCGACTCCGCCGCTGCGATCATCGCAGCGACCTCGTCCTTCGACGAGACATCCGCGCGATAGAAATGCGCCTCGCCACCACCCTTGGCGATCAGCGCGACCGTCTCCTGGCCGCCGCCCTCGTCGATGTCGACGATGAGCACGCGGGCCCCCGCCCCCGCGAGAGCCTGCGCCGCCGCCCGCCCGATTCCGGAGGCGGCGCCCGTGACCAGCGCCGCCTTGCCCGCTATTTCCACGCCCGCTCGCCCGCCCCGCTAGGCCGGGGCCTCCACAGTACGGCGGTCGGTCCACGTCGGAGCGATAGGATCGGCGATCACAGGGTTCCTCAGGACGCCGATCTCCGCAACCTCTACCTCCACGGCGTCGCCGGGACTGAGCGCACGCGGCCGGCCCGAGGTGCCGGTGAAGATGACGTCGCCGGGCTCCAGCGTTGCGACCTGGCTGATGAAGCTGATGGTGTCAGCGACGCTGTTAATCATCTCGCCGGTGTTGCAGCGCTGGACCTCTTCGCCGTTCAAGCGCGTGCTCAGGTTCAGGTTCGTCGGGTCCAGCCCCTCCACGATCCAGGGCCCAATCGGCCCAAAGGTGTCGCAGGACTTGCCGCGGAACCACTGCTGATCGCCGCGCTGCCAGTCCCGGGCGCTAACGTCGTTGCCGCAGGTGTAGCCAAGTACGTACGAGAGCGCGGCTTCGGGGGTCACCTTCTTGCAGCGCCGCCCGATTACAACCACCAGCTCGCCCTCGTAGTCGATCCGCTCGGAGCCGGCGGGGAGGATTATGGCGTCGCCGGGGTTGGCGAGGCTGCAATTCGCCTTGACGAAGATCTCGGGCCGTGGCGAAGCCGGCCGCTCGCCCAGGTGGCTGGGATAGTTCAGCGCGACCGCGAGCATCTGCCGGGGCACGATCGGCGCCAGGAGGCGGACACCGCTCAAGGGCAGCGCCGGCCCGACCGGCCGGCGGCTTCCGAAGGGGTCCCCCTCGATGGGCGTAACGCTATCACCCTCGACCGTCCCATAGGAGGTTCTTCCGTTGGATTCGAATCGGGCAATCCGCATTCTTCGCTTCCTTTCCTTGCTTCAGAGCGCGCACGCCGGCCATCAGCCCGACGCCCACGGCCCACGTAGCTCGGGCATTCAGCCCGACCGCCGTCCTCAACGCGGGGGTGGATTGGACTTGAGCGCCTCGCGATAGGCGGCGGTCAGGCGGTCCGCCTCTTCGCGGTTCACCGCGACCTCACCCTCGGCGGAGGCGCGGAAGAGGTCGAAAACCGCCCAGGCGGCCGCGTCTTTCGGCATCTTCTCGTAGCGCGGCACGATGTGGCAATGGAAATGGGGAAAGCTTTCGTTCATGGCCGCCGTATAGATGCGAACGGCCCCTGTAACATGCTCCAGCACCTTCTCGAAGTGGCGGAAAGCCGGACCGAAATTGCCCGCCTCCTCGTCGTTGAAGTAGGCGATGCCGGGCACGTGGCGCTGCGACTGGACCATCATCCAGCCCGGGACCCCGCGGCCCGGCATTAGGTGCCGCACCAGCCAGAGGTCGTTCTCGAAGACGACGCCGCCGGCAATCGGCGCCCCACCGGCGTTTGCCTTGCAGATGCCGCAGCTCTCGTCATAACTGGCGTGCTTCATTGGAACTCCCTTTAGGTCCGCCGCAGTGCGGTGTTGAAGCGGTCACAGGGCTCCGGCCACGCGGTAGGCGTCGTGGATTAGCGTGACGGCGCGGGCGCAGTCCGTCGCCGTTATCGGCGGCGGCTCCCCGCGCTCGATCCTGTCCAGGCATTCGATCATCACGCGCCTGTAGGCGCCGACGTAGTCCTTCGAAGTCTCGATCGTCTCGTCACGCTCCGGCCCGAGAATGTGCACGCCGCCAGGCACGTCGCGCAAGATGCCCTTCTCGGCGGCGACCTTGCGTTCGCCGTCGGTGCTGTTCTTCGGCCAGGTCGGCATTGTATAGCCGACCTCGTTGTGGAAGATGATCCCGCTCGGCGTGCGCAGGGTCACGAAGGCGTAGTCCTCCACCTCCGACTTGTGCACGACGTTGCTCGTGACGGCAGAAACCACCTTCGGTTCTTCGCCGGTGATGAATCGGCAGATGTCGAACCCGTGCGAGCCTAGATTGATCAGGGCGCCGCCGCCGGCCTCGGCCTTGCGCAGCATCCAAGGTGAGTCCCATACGTTGTAGCGTTGCATGGTCGGGCGGATCATCCGGAAGACGATGTGCGACACGGCTCCCAGCTCGCCGCTCTGAACCATGTCGCGCGCCGCTTCCGCCCAGTGACTAAAGCGGGTCATGAAGGGCACGCACACCCAGGCGCGCCGCGAAGCCGCCAGGCGGGCCAGATCGTTCACCGTCTCCGGGTCCACACCCCAGGGTTTCTCCATCAGGAAGGGGATGCCCGTATCGATGAGGTAGCGAAAAGTCGCCGGCATCTCGACGTGCTTCCCCAGCGCGACGACGAAGTCTGGCTTGGTCTTCTCGACCATCTCCCGGTAATCGGCAAAAGCGACGCTGCCGAAGCGCTGGGCGCGGTCTTCGGCGATCGCCCTGTCCGCGTCCGAGACGCCGGCGATGTCCATATTGAGGCCGGCCAGCACCCTGAGATAAGAGGCATCGTAGGTCGAATGCCAGTGGCTCACGTCGATGACGGCTACTCGCTGTGGTCTTGGCATTGAAGCTCTCCTTTAGCTCAGGACAAGCGGCTCCGACGCCGTTCATGGTGAGCGCTTATCCGTTCGTGGTGAGCCCGTCGAACTACTATCTGCGTGCCCTCGTTGCGGCCGCTAGCACCTGGCGGCGGCGCTCCCGGCGATGCGTCCTGTTACAAGCGCCGTCGCCAGTCCCCCCATGTAGCCGCGGTTGCTGATGCCGCCGACGTCGCACCCCGCGGCGAACAGGTTGCCGATGGACTCCAGCCTGATCTCCGTGACGTCCGCCGTCACCAGGGGGAGCGTGGAGATGGTGGAAGCGCGCTGAAGCACGCGCATGCTCGTATCGGTCTGCAGCCCGCCGCAGGTGAAGGTGATCCCGGGCCGCACGCACACCGCCGTGAATGGTGGCCGGGTGAGAGCGTAATGGTTCTTGAGGCGGGGCGGCTGCAGGCGGTGCGCGGCGCCGCCTTCGATCGCCGCATTGAACTCGCGCAGAGCCTCTAAGGCGGCGCCGCCCGCGACGCCCCAGGGCCGAATCGACTCACACAGGCTCTCGAGGGTGTCCGCCGCCGCGACCGGTCCGCCGCAGGCCCTGGCGCGCTCGATGGCGACGCGCGGCGGCGCCATGCCTTCAGAGAGGTTGGCGATCTGGTCATCGACGATGTAAACCGCCGTCGCCTCCGGCTGGCGGGCGATGACGAAGTTCAGGTACTCCTCGCCGGTGCCCGCCGACTCGTCGGCGAAGCGCCGGCCCTCCAGATTCAGGGCGACGGCCACGGGACCGTAGCGCTGGGTGACGTCGAGGAACTCGTAGGGTCCGAAGCGCGCGGGCGGCGCGGCGAGGGCATGCCCGTAGAACGTCTCCAGCCAGGGGGTGACCGCGGCGCCGAGCTGCGTTGCGGCAAGGAAGGCGTCACCCGTGCTCCAGGGGTTCCCCCGCAGGTAAATACGGTCGGCGTAGGGCGTGATGTAGCGAGCGAGGAGCTCCGCGTTGCCCTGGAAGCCGCCGGTGGCGAGCACGACCGACCCGGCCTCGACTTCCAGGAGTCCGTCCGGGCCTCGCGCCACGAGGCGCGTTACGGAGCCATCCTCGGCCACGAGGGCGGACATGCCAGTCGCCGCCAACGCCTGGCCGCCGAGCGCCTCGACTCGCGAGACCAGGGCCGTGGTCATCTCCGGCGGGTTGGCGTTGCGCCCGCGCCCGTACCACATGAAGCTCCTGGGTGGACTGAGGACCACGCCCTGACTTTCGAGCCAGTCCAGCGATTCCCACAAGCCGTCCACCACGAGGTCCTGGAGGGCCTGATTTCCGTCCGGGATCTCCTGCCTGAGCTGGTCCTTATCGGCAAAGGTCCAGATCAGCCCGGCGGACAGTCGCATCGAACCGCCAAAGCGCGTGCCTTTCTCGATCACCAGGACTCTGGCGCCGTGCTCCAGCGCGGTGATGGCGGCGCAGAGGCCGGCCATCCCCGCCCCAACGATCGCGACGTCTGTCTGCAGCGCCCTCAGCATCCAGGTCCGCTCCTCATAAGAGCTCCCAGGGCTGGCCGAGGACGACTCGGTATGCTTTCCCGTTGACGGAGTCGTCTTCGACCAAGGTGATGACCGCCGTCGCAATGTCGTCCGGTGTCAGGGCCGGGCGCTCCCGCATGCCCGCGCGCCGGCGCGCGAAGCTCTCGCGGTCGGCCGCCGCGAAGGCCTCGCTGGAGTGCAAATCGAGGTCTGTGCGCACAAGCCCGGGACAGACGCAGTTCACGCGGATGCCTGCCTCCTCCTGCAAGAAGACGAGCGAACGGGTGAGGTTCACGATCGCCGCCTTCGTGGCCGCGTAGATCGGGTCGATCAGGTGTGGCGTAAGGCCTGAGATCGAGGCGGTGTTCACGATCGCGCCTCCTGCGCGGCGCTTCAGGGCGGGCACTCCGTAGTAGATGCCGTAGAGGACGCCACGGACGTTGATATCGATGGCGCGCGACCAGTAGGCCGGACTGGAGTCGGGGAAGCGGGGCCCGGTCAGCACGCCGGCGTTGTTGTGGAGGATGTCCAAGCCGCCGTAGGCCGACTCGGCTACTCCGATCATTCGCGCGACGTCTTCTTCGCGCGTGACGTCCGTGTGAATGAAGGTCGCCTTACCACCGGCGGCCGTTACGAGCGCGACGGTCTCATTTCCGGCCTTGTCCACGACATCGGCAACGACCACGGCGGCCCCCTCGCCGGCGAGGCGGAGCGCCGTCGCCCGGCCGATGCCCGACCCGGCGCCGGTCACCACGGCTACTTTGCCGGCGATCTCCACAATCCCTACGCCTCAGGCCGGATTTCGCGCCGCGGCATTTCGTCCGGCGATCTGGCCGGTGCCGAACGCCCAGGCCAGGTGATGGCCGTGACCGCCCAGATAGACGCCCGCCTCTCCGTTGGCGCCGCATGCGTAGAGCCCCGGAATCGGCCGCCGATCGCCGTCGAGCACCCGCGTTTCGCGGTCGATGGCCAGGCCGCCGCCCGAGAAGATGTTGAACGGCTTGACCGGGCCGAGAGCATAGAAGGGCGACTCAAAGGTTCCTTTCGGGGACCGCTCGCGGCCGAAGCGGTCGGCACCCCCTATCGGCATTTGGCTATCGCGCTCGATTTCCCAGCGCAGGGCGTCCTTGGGCACCCCGATCTTCCGGGCCAGCTCTTCGGGGCTCGCGGCCTCGTAGAAGTACTCCGTCCGCCGCAGGTCGTCGAGATAGGCATAGGCGGCGCCGGGGAAAGTGCAGGCCTGGAGCTTGCCCTGGCGATACCAGCCGTCGCGCGAACGCGGCGCATCGTCCCCCGCGAGGGCAATCCGCTTGGCGACACGCGCGTCGAATACGAGATAAGCAATTTTGGCGGGCTGGTCGTTCGTCGCCATCGCGGCCGCCCTCAGCTCGTTGGTGAACCTGTGGCCCTCGCGGTTGACCAGGATAGCGCCCTCGACGAGCAGCCCCCGGTCCGGGCTGCAGTAGGGTGGGACGACGGTTCGGAAGCTGGCGCCGCCCGTGCGGTGCATAGCCACCGTGCCGGCGCCGATTGCCGTGGCGACCACTATGCCGTCGCCGGTCGCGTAGGGGCGCATCGCGTCAATGCGGCTGATCTCGGGCGGCCGGCCGTTGGCTTGCGCCAGCTCGTCGTTGGCGGAGAAATCGCCGGTCGCCAGCACTACGCCGCGGTTGACCTTGACCAGGCCGGTCTTACGCCCGTTATGGCCGAGCGTCAGGCCGGTCACGGCTCCGCTGTCGCTCACGTGAAGCTTCTGGATCGTTGTCTCTGTCCTGATCGTTGCGCCGCGCTCGACCGCGGCCCGGCTCAGCGCCTCAATGTACGCTCCCGACGCTGGCACGACGTTGTGCATGCGATACACAGAATGCGGCGGCTCCGGATGAGGCCCGGAGAAGCTTACGCCGACCCCTGAAAGGCGTTCGATGACCCTTGGCGCCACTTCGCACATGAGCCGGGTTAGATCGAGGTTGTATTCCCCCTCCCCGTGAAAGGAAGTCAGGCTCTTGAGAACGTCCTGATAATGCGCGTCGACGCTGTCTCTGATGCCCGCTTCTTCCTGGAGCTTTGTGCCAGCGGCGGTTATAGACCCGATGGACATGGCAGTCGCGCCGCCAAGCGCGGGCTGCTTCTCGACCAGTAAGACACGGACGCCTGCTTCGGCCGCTTCGACGGCAGCCATCAGGCCCGCGCCCCCGCCGCCGGCGACAACAACGTCATATTCGCGATCGAGCGCCACTACGTCTGTCATATGCCATCCGGGCGGCAAGCGTCGGCGATGTCAGATATCACTCTGCGAAAGCTCGTTCCACGTTCCCTTGCAGAGACTGGAAACTATCACGTCCGGACGTGCACCACAAGCGCCGCGCCGGCGTTGCTATACTCACGGCAGAAGTCCGTGCCAGGGGATTCGCGAGCACTAGCCGCACTCTCGGAGCGCTTCCGCATCTTTGGCGAGCGCGAGGCCCGCGGCTCGTCCAGGCTCTATGAGAGCCTCGCCGCGTCCATCGCGGAGGACGCCGATCTCTTGCGCCTCGCCTCTCACTCACGCAGGGGCCAGCAGGCGCCTAATCTCCTCCTGGCCGCCGTGCACTTGCTCGTGCTGCGCGAACGACCGCGCGAGCTCGGCGCTTACTACGCAAGCCTGACGCTCGATCCGCGTCCACCGGACGAGCGCACTCGTGGCCTCTTCCGCGAGTTCTGCCGCGATCATGAGCGATCGCTCCTCGATCTGCTCTCCACGGGCCTCGTCCAGACCAATGAGCCCAGGCGCAGTGCCGCCCTCGTTCTGGGGCTAAACCAGCTCATTCCTCGCGTGGACCTCGAAGAGCTGGTCCTGATCGAAGTCGGCGCCAGCGCCGGGCTGAACCTGCTCTTCCCCAGGTATGCCTTTGATTTCGGTGGCGGCAGGCACGCGGGCGAATCCGCCGCGCAGGTCAAGATCGAGTGCGATCTCAGGGGCGCTTACGCGGGCTCGTTCGTCAATCCTCGGATCAAGCGTACGGTGGGCATAGACCTGAACCCGATCCGCGCCGGCGACGCCCAGGGCCGCGCCTGGCTCAGGGCGCTGGTGTGGCCGGAGGAGCAGGAGCGTCTTGACCTTCTTACCGCCGCCCTCGCGGTGGCCGGCAATGAACCGCCGGAACTGGTCCGCGGTGACGTCGTCGAGGCCCTGCCCAGGTTGATCGGCGAGCTCGACGATCGCCAGGCCCTTTGCATCTTCCACTCCGCGACCATCGCCCACTTTCCCGACGACACCAGGGCGAGTTTCGATGGACTGTTGGCGCACATTGCTAAGGACAGGGCGCTCTTCCGCCTTTCACTGGAAGGGCCTGCTCCGTCGCCGGGGCCCTTTCCCCATCCCAAGCGTCTGCAGCTCGAGGGCGGTTACCACGTGCTCGGGCTGACGACATATCCCTGGAAGCGCCGTAAGCGCCGCGACCGCGTGCTGGCTGCGGTCGACGGCCACGCCTCCTGGATCCACTGGACCGACGAAGATGTAGCACTGGACCCACGCTGACAAGAGCAGGCGTCTCAGATGAATCTCAATTCGGGGAACCCGCCATAAACCAGACGGTACGCCCCGAGCGCGATCAGCGCGACGGCAAACGCCGAGGCGAAGAACAGCCGGTGCATCGAGGCAGCAGAGTTTCGCAAGGCCAACGCCACCCCCGGCAGCAAAACTCCCGCCGCCATTATTAGCGGCGCCGTCTGGCCCTCCAGCCCGTCCGCAGTGAGAAATAGCCCGAACACCACGGCGGCGCCTCGCAGCAACCATCGCTCCGCGACGGTGGGAGCGCGCGCTTCCGCTCCCGGTGTCGGGAGGGCGGCAATGACGAAGAGCAGCGCCATGAGGATGATCCCCAGGTGCAACTCCACATGGCCCCAGTGCTCATCCAGGAAGTACGAGGTTTCCCAGCCCGGGGAGGATGGGCTGCTGTTCGCGCCGACGGCATTGGCGGCCAGGTGGATGCCATGACCCTGGACCAGGAGGACCAGCGTCGCCGCGTTCGCGACCTTCAGGCCGGTGTTGCGCCAGAGGCCGGCCTGCAGACCGAGGCCGACATAGAGTGCTACCAGGAGAAAGAGCAGCGGCGCGTCGATCAGATCGCCCCAGCGCAGGCCGTGCAGCACGTGCTTGCCCGCCAGGAGGACCGGGAGCGCGTCGAAGACGGCGTAGCCGGCGACGAAAGCGGCTATGCCACCGACCTGCCTCACGGCAACCCTCCGCGTTGCCAGACGCTCTCACTCATAAGACCGGCCACGGTCGGGCCAACGTCCCTCGGCGATCAGGCAAGACGTCGAGCTCAAAGGGACCCGTCAGCGGCTAGCGCGAGCCACGGAGCCGCGGGTCGAGGACGTCTCGCAGCGCGTCGCCGAGAAGACGAAAGCCGAAGACCGCGAGGCCCAGCATCATCGCCGGGAAGATGACCATGTGCGGGGCGACCCTGAGATAGTCGCGCGAGGCAGTGATCATGTTGCCCCAGGTCGGATAGGTGGGACTGATCCCGAAGCCGATGATCGAAAGCCCGGCTTCGACGGTGATCGCGGCTGCTACCGTACCCGTCGCGCTCACGATCATGTAGAAGGCCACGTTAGGAAGGATGTGTCTGATCATGATCCGCCGGTCGCTCGCTCCCAGGGCGCGGGCCGCCGAGATGAACTCCGCCGATCGCAGTCCGATCACCAACGACCGAAGCACGCGCGAGGTCGCGAATCCCTGGAAGACACCGAGCGTCAGTATGAGCGTCAGCGGCGTCGCCCCGTAGATTGAGAACAGGGCGATCAGCACGACAAGCTCAGGCAGCGCATGCCAGACCTCGATCATTCGCTGCAAGACCAGGTCCAGGCTGTTTATGTAGTAGGCGCTCAAGATCGTGAGCGTGTTCGAAACGACCGCGCTGATGCCGAAAACCCCCAGACCTATCATCAGAGAAAGGCGCGCTCCGTACAGAAGCCGGCTGAAAATGTCTCGCCCCACGTTATCGGTCCCCATGATGTGCCGGGCGGACGGGGCCTTGAGCTGGTCCCTGCCGATCCGGTATTCGTTGTGGTGGTACGGGGCGATGCTGGGGATTTTGAGCGGCCCAATCCTGGTATCGCTGCCGAATATTGCCATGATGACCAGCACCAGGATTAGCGCTCCGCCTACTCCTCCCAGCGGTTTGCGCCGCGCGAAGGTCAGGAGGCCGCGAAAGATCCGCGCCGGCAGCAGTGGCCGGTGGCGGGTCTCTAACCCCAGCTCGAGGCCGGCCCCCCCATCGGGGAAGGTGGCTTCCGTGCTCGTGGAAATGCCTCCTGCGGTTTTAGCGACGCCCGGCCGGACCAGACCCGTAGGTCACTCTGGGGTCTAACCAGGCATAGGACAGGTCCGTAATCAGCTGGCTCGACAGAGTCACGAAGGTGAAGATCATCGTCGTCGCCTGGATAACGGGGTAGTCGAGATTCCTGGCCGCCGTCACCAGGTAGCGTCCCATGCCCGGCAGGCTAAACAGGCTTTCGATGATCACGCTGCTGGTGAGGAGCGCGGGGATCGTGCCGCCAATCACGGTCACGAATGGCAGCGCCACGTTTCTCAGGACGTGCCGGCGCAGCACGATGCTCTCCGCGAGACCTTTAGCCCTGGCCGTTCGGACATAGTCCTGTCTGAGGACCTCAAGCATGAACGTCCTGGTAAACCGGATCAGGCTTCCCGATGCGCCGAGCCCAACCACGATCGTCGGCAGGAGCATGATCCGCACATGGCGCACGGGGTTATCCCAGAAGTAGCTGTAGGTCGGCGGCGGCACCCAGTGAAAATTCACCGAGATATAGGTGATCAGAAGGATCCCGATAACGAACGCCGGGATCGAATCGATGAGATATGCGCTACCCCGGAGCAGATAGTCCGGCAGGCGGTCCTGGTGGATCGAGCACAACACGCCAAGCGGAAAAGAGACCACCCAGGTGAACAAGAGCCCGATCAGGGTTAGCTCGAAGCTCACCGGAATACGCCGGCCCAGCTCGTGGTCGATCGGCTGACGTGAGCTCAGGGACTTGCCGAAGTCACCGACGAAGAGGCCGCTTGCCCACCTGACGTACTGAGTTGTCAGCGGACCGTCGATGCCCAGCTGCTTCTCGAGGTTTTTCTTGATTTCCGGCCGATTCGGCGCTTCCTCCCCCAACAGGATATCGATCGCGTCCCGCGCCGGCAGCACTCTAAGGCTAAAGAAGATGAGTAGCGAGATCGCCCAGAGGGTGGGGATAAGGAGCAGCACGCGGCGAAGAGCATACTGACGCATAACCCTCCAGGACTTCCCCCGACCTGGCCTGTGAAGCCGCTCGACCTACCCGCGTGGCAAGGGCAACGTCAAGCGCCCAGCCACCAGTTCCACGACGGCCACGAGTAGTTGTGGACCCTCGCGGAGCGAAACGAGAAGCCGCCGACCTGGGGCAGCCAGGGGTAGGCATAGAGCTTCTGCGCCATGTATTTCTGGAAGTCCTTGATAATGATTACTCGCTTGTTCGTGTCGAGCTCGACGCGCTGCCTCTGGATGAAATCGTCAATCTTGGGGTCGGAAATGCCCTTGAAGAAGTTTGTCGCCTTTGAGTGCCAGCTTTCATACAGCTCCGTGTCGACCTCGGCTCCCGGCAGGTTGTTCCCCCACAGAGCGACGCCGCTGAAGTTACGCTTCTGGCCGTCGTTGTAGTAGTTCGCGAACCAGTCCGTGTACGGTGGGCTGTTCGACTTGACGCGAATGCGTCCGCTCTTCGCCAGCATATCCTGGGTCAACTGCACCTGGGTGGGGTAGTTGGCCCCATAGTTACCGCCACCGTTCCAGTTCACGGTGAGGTCGAAGCCATTCTTGAACCCGGCCGCGTCGATCAGCTTCACGGCCTCGTCCAGGTTCAGTTTCCAGTACTTGGAGGCATCGCCGAGCTCGTTTTTGCGCGGGTCGAGCCAGTAAGTGCTACGGCCACCGCTTACGTGCGAGTTCCAGCGTATCTCGGTGTGGACCCCCGCCGCCTCGAGGTCCTGGTTGATGTAGAACTGCAGGTCGATCCCCTCGCGGTCGAGGTGCATCCCGATCGCCTGCCGCACGCGCTCGTCGGCCCACGCCGAAGAGTTGAAGTCCTTGAGGCCGTAGTACATCAGGGAAACATAGGTCCCAATGGCGTTCCTCTGCATTCTGGAGGCGGGGAGGTCTTTCCGGAGTTGCAAGATGTCGGTCGCCCGTGGGGTGAACGCGTCGAGGTTGCCGCCGATGAACTGAGCGTACGAGTTTGCGTACTCGGGGATCACCGCGTATGACCACTTTGGGATCAAAGGCTTGTCCGCGCGCCAGTACTGGGCGTGTTTCAAGTACTCGTACGTTATCGCCGGCTGGTACTGGTCCAGTTGCTTGAAGCTGGTACCCACGACCTGGGTCGCCGGACTCATGGTGCCGCTCGCCGCTTCCTTTGGCATCACGTAGAAGCTGAGGGAAGTCCCCGCGAGCACTTTCAGGAGCGGCGCATACGGCTCCTTGGTCTTGATCACCATGGTTTTCGAGTCGGGATACTCGACCTTGTCGATTACATCGTTGAGGGCGCTCTTGAAGACGGCTACCTGGCGGAAGCGTTCCAGTGAGGTCTTCCAGTCGTCGATCTCCATGACGCGCCCGTTCACGGGCGCCAGGTTGTGCCAGCGGACGTTCTGGCGCATTTTCAGGGTGGCCGTCAGCCCGTCACTCGTCTGCTCCCAGCTCTCCGCCAGGCGGCCCTCCAGGTCTACTTCCTGCGTAGTGTCTATTCCCGGCCCGGCCTTATAGCCCAGGAACTGGTCGTAAACATGGTCCGCAACACCGCGAGTCGTGAAGTTGGTGCTGACGTAGGGGTCGTAACCGCCGGTCAGCTCCGAGCCAGTGCTTTTGTAGTTGCCGCCGGCTACGGCTTCCTTGGTCTCATCGGGTCCCTCCCAGCCGTAAAGAACAGCGTTGGGATCGGGGAGTGCCTGCTTCGCAGATTCACTCGACCCACCTCCGCCGCAGCCGAGGATAGTGACGGCGCTGAGGCCGGCGCCTACAGTGGCGGCCGACGCCAGGATCTTGCGGCGCGATATCGTATAGCGGGACCAATATGAGGCTGTTGTCGGTGTCGGCATCTTCTTGCTCCCTCCAGTCGGCCGGTTCTAACCTCCGACATGCGCTCCCAGGAATTGACAGGTGGACACCAAATACGGTTAGACTGGCCCGAATTAGCCAGGATAGAAGCGGTATACAGGATTACTATTACCTCGTCAAGCGCGGATAATGCCGAAGCTAGCGGAGGAACGTCGATGAGCTTTAAGACGATTGTTTACGAGCCCGGACCCGTTGCTCGGGTCATCCTTAACCGGCCCGAACGCCACAACGCCCAGAGTTGGACTCTGCTCGCGGAGATGGAAGACGCTTTCGACGCCGCGGTAAGAGACCCCGAAGCCCGCGTGATCGTCCTCTCGGGCGCGGGCCGAAGCTTCTCTGCCGGACACGACCTCGACTCGCCCGACCAGATGATCGACCGCGGGGAGCGCAATGAAGGTCTCGACCCCTTCGGCAGGTCGGGCCAGAGCAAAGACATCTACGTCGACAGTCACCTCCGCTGGCGCGACCTGCCCAAGCCGACGATCGCTATGGTCCACGGCTGGTGCATCTTCGGCGGCTGGATGATCGCCTCCGCGATGGACTTCATCTTCGCGGCCGACGACGCTCTCTTCATCCCGGTCTACGGCGACTACTTCACCGCTCCCTGGGACCTCGGCGCTCGCAAGGCCAAGGAGATCCTCTACGGAAACCAGTTCATGTCGGCTCAGGAGGCCATGGACTGGGGTTTCGTCAACCGGACCTACCCGGCCGCAGATCTCGAGCAGGAGACTCTCAAGTACGCTCAGCGCGTGGCCGAGCACGACCCGTTCGCGCTGCGCACGATCAAATTCACCATCAATCAGACGCTCGACACCATGGGCTTTACGTCTTCCGTCCGCGCGACCGGCGCGTCATTCATCCGGAGGCCGGCCCAACAGCAAAGGCCGCAGCCGGCCAGTCGTGAGGACGCACCTATGCGAAGCCAGGTCAGCAGGGCCATGAAGTACCTGCGCGAAGATACGGGGAGATGAGACCGCGGGCCAGGCTTGACGCGCGGAAATGACCGCGGCGCTCTCCAATCTGCGAGTTGTCGAGCTAAGCGACGGACTGCCGGTCGCCTACTGTGGTCGGCAGTTCGCCCTGTGGGGGGCCGACGTCGTCCGGCTCTGTAACGTGGTCGCTGAGGCTCCGGGGTCTTGCTTCGACCCGATTGGCCTGCAAGACCTGTACGTTCATGCCAACAAGACCGTCAAGGAGTTCGAGCCCCGCGGGTCCGGCACGGGCGGCGAGTTGGCCGACCTTCTTGGGTTGGCAGACGTCTTTCTCACCGATTGGGATCCCGCGCGCCTCAGAGCTCTCGGCATAACCCCCAGCGATCTGGCCTCGGCCTGTCCAGGACTGGTCATCCTGTCCTTCTCCGACTTCGGCCGGACGGGGCCATACTCAGCCTTCCAAGCCACCGACCTGGTCCTTCAAGCCCTTTCGGGATACATGTCGTTCAATGGTGAACCGGATCGGGAGCCCCTCAAGGCGCCGGCCAACGCCGTTCCCTTTGCTTGCGGCCTAAATGCGTTCATCGGCGCCCTCGCCGCGTTGAGGGAGCGCAACGTCAGCGGCCGCGGCCAGGTCGTTGAGGTCGCGGCCCTGGAGGCCGTCTCCTCCCTGACCCAGTACACGCGGACTCAGTACTACCGCACGCCGGTACGGCGCCACGGCAGCATCGGCCCGCCGATGCTGCCCTGCGAAGATGGCTTCCTCTACCTTAACTACCTGCTCGAAGCTGCGCGTGGCTCTCTGCTCCTCGCGCTCGGTCTCGAGGAGAAGGATGCTCTCGGCGGCGAAGACGGGATATACCCGTTTCTCGCCCAGCACACCCGGCACTGGAAAGCCAAAGACCTCTTCGACGCCCTCGGCCTCCTGGGCCAGAACTGTGGCATCGTCCGCAATCCCGAGCAGGTGATCGACTGCGACCACCTGCGTGCGCGGGAGTTCTTCCACGAGCTCCCGCACGCCGGCCGCGTCCTACAGGTGCCCGGGGCGCCGTTTCGTATGAGCCAAACGCCGGCGTCAGCCCCCCGGCGTCCGGCAACCTTCGCCGGCTGGACCAAGCGCGAAGGCCGCGCGCCTGAGCGTGGCATGGCGTCCGCCGGCGCGCCCCTGGCCGGAGTTCGCGTCCTGGACCTGACCCAGGCCTGGCTGGGGCCCTACGCCGCGATGCTTCTGGCCGACCTCGGTGCGGACGTGATCAAGGTCGAATCGCCGGTGCGCCCGGACGTATGGCGAAACGTGTCGGACCTCCCTCCCAGCGCGCGCCCCGGCGCTCATCGCTGGAACACGTGCCACTTCTTCAACTCGGTGAACCGCAACAAGCGCAGCCTCACACTCGACCTCGCCGATCAGCGGGGAAAGGCGCTGTTCTTGCGTCTTGTGCGCGGCGCCGATGTGGTCATGGAGAACTACACCCCGCGTGTCATGGACAACTTCGGCCTCGGCTACCAAGTCTTATGTGAAATCAACCCTCGCCTGGTCATGGTGTCCTTCTCTGGATACGGCAAGACGGGACCCCGCCGAGACTTCAAGGCCACCGGTGCCACCATTGAG
Organism: uncultured Dehalococcoidia bacterium; assembly: GCA_964422735.1. Taxonomy (GTDB): domain Bacteria; phylum Chloroflexota; class Dehalococcoidia; order DSTF01; family WHTK01; genus CAYRCD01. The sequence continues at coordinate 32,699 of CAYRCD010000007.1, forward strand.
ACGGTCGCTGGATGGGACTCGATCTTCGGCTATCCCGATCGCCCGCCTTTCACGATGGGGGAGTATCCCGTCGACCCCATGGCCGGCCTCCACATGACAGCCAGCGCCCTGCTCGGGCTCCTGGCATGCGATTCGAGCGGGAGAGGCCAGGCCATCGAAGGCTCCATGATCGAGGCGGCCGTTGGCTACATCGGCGAAGAGATCCTGATGCACAGCGCAAAGCCGGAGAATGGGGCGCGAATGGCCAATCGCCACCGGCGCATGGCTCCCCACGGCGTGTTTCCTTGCGCCGGCGAAGACGAGTGGGTTGCGATCGCGGTGAGGGACGATCCCGATTGGCAGGCGCTACGGTCCGTCATTGACGAAACCATACTCCGCGACAGTCGTTACCTCACCGAGGCCGGCCGGCTGGCTGCGGTTGAAGAGTTAGAGCGAGTGCTGTCCGCATGGACGCGGCAACGCAGTGGCGCCGAGACCATGGCGCGGCTCCAGGAGGCGGGAGTCCCGGCAGGCATCGTTCAGGGGCCGGACCAGGCCCTTGACGATCCCCATCTGGCCGCGCGGAGCTGGTTCAAGCTCCTGCATCACGCTGACCTGGGCACTCATAAGTACTACGGCTTCCCCTGGTCCTTCTCGCGAACACCCCTGTTCGCACGCCTTCCGCCGCCAAGGCTAGGGGAGCACTACGCGGAAGTGCTGCGTGAAAGGCTCGGCCTCTCCGATGGGGAGATCGAAGCATTAGTCGCGGCCGGCGTAACCGGCGCCGTCCTCGAAGAGTCCGACGGTCCGCAAAGGGCGCGCATGCCGCGCCGCCGAAGGTGAGACGGCGCCGAGGCTCCTGACGATCTCCCTTCCTGCGGGTCCGCTCTCGCGGGCTTCCGCGACTAGCCGCGCCTGATCGCGAGCTTCTAACATGTGATCTGAGGATGTCCTTCGGAGATGGCGTGCAGTGAACCTGGTGCGACGAGAGCTGCGCGCCATGAATAGCGATATAACGCTCATATGTTGCCAGCCGGACGCCGCCCGGCGCCTGGACCGGGCGGACAGATGGCTCAAGGCCTTCGAGGCCCGCTTCAGCCGCTTCCAGCTGCTGAGCGAACTCAGCCGGCTCAATGAATCAACGGGAAGCCCTTTTCATGCCTCGCCGGCGCTGTTTCGCGTCGTTGGAGTGGCCCTCGAGTTCGCCCGCCGCTCCAACGGTCTCTTCGATCCGACCATATTGCGCCGGCTCGAGGCCGCCGGCTACGACCGTTCATTCGAATTGATTCCCCACGCGGGCGTGCGAGAGCGCCCGCGCACCGCCGGCCACGGGCTCTCGTGGCGCGCCGTGAGGCTCGATGCCACGGCGCGCACCATAACGCTACCGGCGGGCGCGGGTCTCGATCTCGGCGGCATCGGCAAGGGCTGGGCCGTCGACCGCCTGGCGGCGATGTTGGGTTCACCCTGCCTCGTGAACGGCGGTGGCGACGTCTACGTCGCCGGCAGGCCGCCGGCTGAGGCGGCATGGTTGGTCGGCGTGGCCGACCCGTTCCGCCCGGAACAGGACTTGTTCGTGCTCACGGCGGAGGATCGGGGTGTCGCGACATCGAGCAGCCTCAGGCGCCGCTGGCAACTCGGCGACGCCACTCTGCATCACCTGATCGACCCGCGCACGGGCCGGCCTTCGGCCAGCGACGCGGTCCAGGTCACAACTGTCGCTCCTTCGACCGTTCTGGCCGACTACCACGCCAAGGTGGCGCTTCTGCTGGGCGTGGAAGACGGCCGCGAATACCTCGAACGAGAATCTGAGGTCGAGGGGCTCATCGTCCGAAGCGACGGCCGCGCGTTCGAAAGCAGTGGCCTCGTGCGCTACCGCCGGGAACAGTCGATCTAGCGGCTCAACGTCGTGCTCCTAAGTGCCGCAGCCGGTGCGACGCGGCCCGGCGGCCATCGCAGACTGATCTCGCCTGGACAAGGCCTATGCACTTCTGCCCCAACAGTCACGCAACCCAGACCCAGCTCAAGCCTTCGATAATTCCTGTCCGCTCATCTCCTGGATCGCCCGATAGACCTTCTCGGCCGTTATCGGCAGATCGCGGATGCGTACGCCGACGGCGTCGGCCACCGCGTTGGCGATCGCGGGCGCAACCGGCCCGATCGGACTCTCGCCGATGGCCTTGATCTGGTAGGGACCAACTCCCGTCTCCGATTCCAGCAGCACGGTCTGGAGAGGCGGGACGTCGCGCATTGTCGGGACCTTGTAGTCGCCGAAGGAAAGCGTGGTCACCCGACCTTCCTCCAGCCTCAGGTCCTCCATCAACGCGAAGCCGAATCCCTGCGTGACCCCGCCGTTGATCTGGCCCTGGTGACCGACCGGGTTGAGGACGCGGCCGACGTCGTGCGCGGTCGTGAACTTAAGGACCTTCACTTCGCCCGTCTCCGGGTCCACGGCGACCTCGGCGACCTGCGCGGCGAACGAAGTGACGCCTGCGCGGCCGGTCTCCTCCACGTGGGCGCGGCCGGTCAGGGGTTCCCCGGCCATGGCCAGGAGGCGTGGCCACTCTATCGCCTCTTCGATGTCGGTGCGCCGGATCTCGTCGCCGCGCAGGACGAGGCTCTCCTCGGGCCAGCCGAGGCGTTCGGCGGCGAGGCGTAGAAGCTCACGCTTGGCGGCGTCGGCCGCCTCGTGAGCAACGGCGCTGGCCACGCGTGTGCCGCGGCTGCCGCCGATGCCGGAGTCGAAGGTCAGGGCGTCGGTGTTCCAGACTTCGATCTCTACGCGCTCGGGCGCGACCTGCAGCTCTTCGGCGACCACCTGGCGCAGCGTCGTGTAAGTGCCGGTGCCCTGGTCGAAGATCGGCGTGCCCAGCACGATGGAGCCGTCTGGGTTCAGGGTCACGTCGGCGCTACCCTGACCTCCTCCCGGTCCGCGGTTGCCGACTGCCATGCCCCGGCCGACGAACGGCGCCTTCGTACCTGCGTAGCCGGCAGCCTTCGTCGCGGCCTCGAGGGTTTCGCGCGCGCGGACGCCCTGAAAGTGGTCGCCGAGCGCCGTGTCCTCACCATCGGCGATCAGGTTCTTGAGCCGGAACGCCAGCGCGTCGATGCCCAGCGCCCGCGCGATCTCGTCGATGTGAGACTCGAGCGCGAAAACGGCCTGCGGTTCGCCCGGCGCCCGGAAATGGCCGCCGTGCACGGTGTTCGTGTAGACGTGGCTGGACTCGACGCGCACGTTGGGGGCCCGATAAGGGCCGACCGCCTGATTGGCGCCGCCGATCACACCCCGCGGTTTGAAGCCGGCGTAGGCGCCACAGTTGACCAGGAACTGGACCTGGTGGGCGGTTATCGTGCCGTCGCGCTTCACGCCCGTCCGGAGGCGGGTCGTCGTCGCGTGACGCGGATTACCGGCCAGAAACTCCTCAATGTAGTCCGGCGCCATGAGAACAGGCCGCCCGCTCGCTTTGGCTAGGAAGTAACAGATCACGAGGTCAGCTGGGGCGCCTTTGCCGCCGAAGTCACCGCCGATATAGACCGGGTTGAGTACGATCTTGTCCGGCGCGATACCCGCGGCCGCGGCCAGCGAGTCACGCAGGGCGTAGGGCGCCTTGCTGCAGGCCCAGACCTGCACCCGCTCAGCTTCAACGGAGACCAGAACGCTCTGGGGTTCGAGATAGGCCTGGTGGACTCGCTGCGTATGATAGGTGTTCTCGATGACCAGGTCGGCCTCGGCGAAGCCGCTGTCCGGGTCGCCGCGTTCCAGCGAAGTACGGCTGTAAGCATTAGAGGGCGCGGCCAGCGGCTGGACGCCGGAGTAGGTGTTGAAGTCCGGGTGCAGTATCGGCGCCGAGTCCTTGATCGCGTCCTCCGGCTCGAGGACCGCGGGCAGTTCTTGGTATTCGACCTCGATCAGGTTGAGGGCGCGCTGGGCGACGTCCCCATCGTCGGCGGCGACCGCGGCCACGCGTTCGCCGGCAAAGCGCACGCGGTCCTGAGCCAGGACCGGGATATCCCGAATCAGGCGGCCGTACATGCGGTTCCGCACGTCAGCGCCGGTGAGGACGGCGCGCACACCCGCGAGCTTCTCCGCCGCGGTGGTGTCGATCCGCAAGATGCGGGCGTGGGCATAGGGGCTAAGGAGTACCTTGCCGAAGACCGTGCCGGGCAGGGACACGTCGGCCGTGTACCGCGCCCGGCCGGTGACTTTGTCAACGCCGTCAACGCGCGGTGTCGGTTTTCCGATTACTCGATATGCGACCACGATTCACTCCGTCCCGGCAGGGCATGCTGGCCCTGACGCTGTTGGCTGAACGCCCAGATCGTAGCCATGGCCTCCTCTGGCAGCAACCGCCTCGGTTGCCCCGCGTTGAGACTGGGTTTACGATCCGCGCGCCCACGCATTTCCAACCTGGAAGTCGAGGATGAGTTGAACGCCAGTGAAGCACTCAACCGCGTCACGCTCAAGGTCAACGGTCAGGAGGTCGCCGCCGACGTGCCGTCGCGCCGCACGCTCGTGGACTTCCTGCGTTACGACCTCGGCCTCACAGGGACGAAGGAAGCCTGCGGTGTCGGCGTTTGCGGCGCCTGCACCGTCCTCGTGAACGGCCGCATGGTCGCGTCTTGTATCCTGCTCGCTCTTCAGGCCGAGGGCGCGGAAGTGCTCACGATCGAGGGAGTCGCCGATGGCGATCGCCTGCACCCCGTCCAGGAGAGCTTCGTCCGTTACGGCGGTTTCCAGTGCGGCATCTGCACACCGGGGCAAGTCATCGCCGCTAAAGCTCTCCTCGATGCCAATCCGTCTCCGGCCGAGGATGAGATCAAAGAGTGGATGATGGGCAACCTCTGCCGCTGCACGGGCTACTACCAGATCGTCGAGTCGATCACCGAGGCCGCGCGGGCGCGGGGCGGTTAGGGTATGCGCGACTTCACGTTTCACACGCCCTCGACGCTGGTTGAAGCCCAGGCCCTGCTCGACGAGCATGGCGAAAACGCCCGCGTGTTCGCCGGCGGCACCGCCCTCGTCGTTTTGATGAAGCAGTCGCTGGTCGAGGCGGAGCACATCGTCAGCCTGCAGCGCCTGCCCGGCCTCGAGGGGATTACGACTCAAGACGGCAGTCTCCGCATCGGCGCCCTTACCCGCCACCGCGACGTCGAGACTTCGACGCTGGTCCGCCAGCGTGCGCCGCTGCTAGCGGACGTCTACCGCCGCGTGGCCACCGTCCGCATCCGCAACGTCGCGACGGTTGGGGGCGGGATCGCCCACGCTGACCCTGCGCAGGACCCGCCGGCGGGGCTCATCGCCCTCGACGCTCGCCTGAAGCTGCACTCGAGCCGGGAGGAGCGTGAGATCCCCCTGAGGGAATTCTTCCGCGACTACTACGAGACCGCCCTCCGGCCGGACGAGGTCCTCACGGAGGTAATCGTTCCCCTGCCCTCGACGGGAGCCCGATCCGCCTACCTGAAGTTCCTGCCGCGCACGGAGGACGATTACGCGACCGTGGCCGTGGCCGCGGTTGGTGCGGTGGAAGGCGGCGCCTGCACGTACCTGCGCGTCGGCCTGGCCGCAGCGGGACCAACGCCGGTGCGGGCGGTTTCGGTGGAGCGCGAGCTCGTGGGCCGGACGGTGAGCCTGGAAGCCATCCGCCGCGCGGCTGAGGCCGTCGTCGAGGACATCGACCCGCTGGACGACTTTCGCGGCACGGCGGCATACAAGCGCGATATGGCGGTCGTCTTCACGCGCCGCGCGCTCGAGCGCGTTCTGAGTCCGGTGGCGTGAGGTTCGAGCACGAGGTCGTGATCGAGGCGTCCTCCGAGAAAGTCCGCGCCTTCCTCGATGACGTGCCGGCGGCCACGCGCTGCCTTCCTGGACTCGAGCAGATCCAGGCAGCGGGCGATGGCGTCTACGAGGGGAGCGTGCGGGTCAAGCTCGGTCCCCTGGGCCTGAACCTGAGCGGACGGGCAAGGGTGGAGCGAGAGGCCGGGCTCGACGGCTGGAGGCTCCAGGGCGAGGGCCGCGACGGCCGCGCCGGCGCCGGCGCCCGGGCATCGCTCGAAGCGCGCCTGGAGGAGCTGGCGCCGGCCAGGACACGCCTGACGCTGGCGGCGGACATCCAGTTCTCCGGGCGCCTTGCGGAGCTCGGTCAACCCCTGATCCGGCGCAAGGCTAACTCGCTGGTCGAGGAGTTCGCCGAGAACCTGCGGCGGGCCGTGGAGGCGTGAGCGCAGCCTGACGCCAAGCCAGCAATGCCCAGCGACCACGAAGTCCTCGACCAGATGACGCGGGCATTCGCCGCGTTTGAACGTCCCGAGCACTTCACCAACTACCTCCATTTCAACGAGCACGACGAGGTCCTGAGGTCGCGCACGCCGGAGACGCCCACCATCGACGACGTCGGGACGGACAACGCCACTTGCGCCGGCAGGCGTGCACACCGGACCAGCGCCTGGCGGTGGCACGGCTGGTGGAGCATATTTTCGAGACGCCGAGGCATGATCGGTGCGTCCCTGGTTCGGCGAGCGCGTGGGCGTCGCCGTCGGGCGTGCTTCGACTCGACGTTGTGCTCAGTGGTTGCGACCTTGCCGAAGATTCAAGCGGCGGCGCGAACAGCCGTGCCGCAGGAGCCGCAGTAGCGGGCGCCAGGATCTGGAGTGGCGCCACAAGCCTCGCACCTCCGCTCGGCCGGAGCCGGCGCTGGCGGCGCCGGGCCTGGTCCGGCCGGCACTTGCGGCACTCCCTCGGACCCGGCGTGCCTGGGCAGCGATTGGCCGCGAGCCGTGGCATGAGCGCGCGCGTTAGACCTGTGTTGCAGACCGGCCAGGCCAGCAACGATCGCGACGGTCGCGATGATCAACCCGGCGAAGAACAGCGGCTTTGCGTCCGACTGGGCACCCGGCCCACCATCGCCCGGCCCGCTCGGTTGCGTGAGCTGCAGCGTCACGATCTGGGGCTTGATCTCGGAGCCATCCGCCCTCCGCAGAGCGGGTGCGAGCGTTACGGGGTCGAGATTTACGCTGAAGCGCTCGCCACGCTGAGCAGCCACGGCCTCATAAACCGCGGTCTGCCCGGTTTGCGTATCGGCTCTCAGGAAATGGAGCGGCGCGCCCGCCCTTGCCGCCTCGAACGTTACCGTCTGGCTGCTGTTCTCGGGCCCAAGCCAGGCAAGGCCCCAGGAGTCTTCTTCGAGAACGGGAAGCACGAGCATCGGCACCCCGCCGCTGAGGCTGGCGGTAGATCGATCGGTGCCCTGGTCCAGGACCATTCGCATCGTGCCATCGTTCCACTGGACGGAAAATGGAGACCCCATCAGGTTGATGAACCGCGGATCGCCAAGCCGCAGCAGTGGGTCCAGCGCCGGCGAAGGCTCCTTCATCGCGCTGAAGCTCGAGAACAGGTCCCGCAGTGGGCGTGTCGACTTGAAGGGCAGGCTTTCGTAGAGGATCTTGCCGATCTGGGCGCCCCACACGTTGAAGCAGAACTTCTCCGGGTCGGGCTTGTTGTACTCCCCTTTGTCATTGGCCGCGTTCTCCCGGTAGAGCTGTTCGGCGGCGTTCGCGACTCGCGAGAGTGGCGTCTGGCTCGGAAGCCTCTTGAGTAGCTCCGCGCCGAGGACGGCAAGAACCGCCGGTCCTGCCGGCGTGAGGCCCGCTGCGGCGGCGGCCAGCACTCCTCCGGTTGCCAGCCACGGGCCCCAGTCGCCCTTGGCCGTGAGTTCCAGATAGGCAGTGCCGAACAGGTGATACCAGGGCCCGACATTCTCGTTGCCGTCCCGCAGTTTGACCAGATAGCTGTCGAAAAAGCCGGTCGCCGGCCCCGCGATGCCCATCGCGCCGCTGCCATCGCCGCGCCCAAGAGCGCGCAGGGTGTTGTGGGCCGTGAGGACGGCCTGGTTGACGTTGCCGCCGTTGAGGCCGATCGCCAGCTCGAGGACGTCGCCGGGCGTAAGGAGCGCTGAACCTCCCTCCGCCTTCCGTACGGAGGACAGCCTCTTTATCGCATCGACGAGCTTCGGCTCAGCGCCGGTTACGTAGACAGAGCTCAGGGCGCCCACGACGGGACCGTTGGAGAAGAGCCAGGTTACAGCTCCAAGCTCCCCGAAGCCCGGCGTGCTTGTAGTCACGTACGCCTTGTCGTCGGGGAAGCGAAGATTGTGGTTCTTGATCGCGGCCTGGAAGTCGCCGAGAAGGCTGTCCTTGTTGCGCAAGAGGCCGGTCTTCGACGGGTCGGTGATGCCGGCGGCGCGCAGGCGGTCGGCGCCGAATCCATCCAGTAGGGACGTGGCCTCGGGGCAGAGCGGCAGGCCTGCTTTCGCCGCGAGGGTGGGAGCCGGAGTCGGCGGCGGGACGCTCGTCTTCGTCGCCGTCACGCTAGGTGTGCTGGTCCTGGGAATGCCAGTGGCGCTGGCGGGCGGGTTCGAAGTTGGGACGCTTGCCGGAGCGGTTCCCCAGGTCACTTTGACTGGTTTCGAAGAAGCCAGCGTGCCCGAGTTGCCCAGGTAGCCGCCGCGGGTGACGATGAGAGCGGCAAATGTCGCCGCCCCTGGCTGGTCCAGGGTCTTCGTCAGCGTGCACGTCGTGCCCGTGCTGCATTGCGCCAGCCCGTCGGCGCTGAGTTTTCCGAACCACTCCGCCGGATCGACATTCTCCGGGCCTTGCCAGATTTCGAGACTGACCCGGTTATAGGTGGCGACATCCTGATTGGTCGTCGCGGTCAAGCTCACCTTTGTGCCGGCGGGCACTAGCGTGGCGCTGGCGCTGAGGCTCACAGACCAGGGTACCGGTGTCGCTGCCGCGCTGGCCCTGGGTCCCTCCTGGGCGGCGGGCGGGCCCGCGGCATTCAGCCTTGTTGGCGCCAGCACGGCGAAGACGCCGATCACGGCCGCTGCCAGGGCGACGGGGATCGAGGCTCGAGGACGCGAGGGCGGTCCTGAGCTTCGGCCGCGGAAAGCCCTATTCGTCCGGCGTCTGTTCAACCCAGCCAACTCCGACTCTCGCAAAAAGGCGCCTGCATGGCAGCAGCCTCCAGAGTCATTCTCGGTCGCTTCGGAAACAAATTGACGCGAGCGCGCTGCCGGCGCCCGTTTAGGCCCAACGGCGTGGTCAGCTGGCGTGGCGGGTGTGTAGGAGGGCCTTAGAGCTCCGCGAGAACCTGGCGCAACAGGTCTTGGAGGTGCCGCGGCGGCTCCCGCCGGCGCAAGAGCGCCGCCATCAGGCCCAGTATGAGGCCGGCGCGCCAGGTGGCCAGAAAGCCGTCGTCGACGCCGCTCTCGCGCGTATAGCCGGCGATGATCGCCGCCCGGTCGTCGGGCTCGCGCCAGGGACGGAGGTCGAGCGCCGGATGGCTGACATAAGCGTCGCCGAAATCGATCAAGCCCTCGAAGCAGCCGGACTCCGGGTCGACAAACACGTGCTCGCCCGCGGGGTTGGAGTGGAGGACGGCGCGCGGACGCGGGTCGGAGAGGCCGGCCAGCGCCTTTGCGGCTACGTCGCGCGGATCGAGGCCGATGCGCCACTCCGCCGGCAGCTCAGCAATCGCCCTGGCCATCCGGGCGAACAGCACCTCCAGGCGCGCCCTCAGCTGTGTGGGAGTGCCGTCGTCGGGGAAGAGATCCGAGGCCGCGAAGGGCGACACGCTGAGGCAATGGATGCGGCGAAGCGTCAGGCCCAGCTCCTTCAAGACTTCTGCCCTTTGCTCTGGATTGAGCTGGGCCCGGCGCAGTGATACGCCGGGCATTCTGGTCATGCACACGTACTCGATGCCGCCCTCGTGGCCGCTGCCCAGCGGCCGGGGAGCCCGGATGCCGGCGTCGCGGGCCATCTGGGCCAGGAAGAAGGCCTCCTTCGCGAGGCTGGTCTCGAACTCCTCGACCGGGCGCGACCGAAGCCGGACCGGCCGCCGCGTCTTCAGGACGATGGCGCCATCGATGAAGTAGGCCCGCGCTTTGCGGCCGGACTCGTCGACCGCGGTAACCCGCCTCGCGCCTGGGACGTGACGGCGGACGATATCCAGGACGGCCTCGTCGCTGAGGACCGGATCGTCGCCGGCTGAAGGTTCGTAAGACGGTTGCATGGGCTCGAGACGCGCAGCCGGTTCGCGCCGCATGAGTCGGGTCATGAACCCTTGGCCGCTCCGCGCTGCATGTTCACGCGCACGCCGAAGCCGAACCCGGTGACGTGGTCGAGGTCGATGATTATCGACATGCCACGCATCTGCCGGTCCGCGTTGCGCTCCACCTCAGGCGAGCTGTCGAAGACCCGTTGACGGACGGCCGGGTCGTCATCGATCCGGGCCCGGCCCTGGAAGTTATATGTAGCGCGGGTCTTCGGGTCGCGATAGAGCAGAGACATGCGCGGGTTCTTGTCGAGAGCGCGCAGGAGACCGCCTTCGGGGTTTCGCACCCAGATCGCCAGCTGATCGTCGCTGAAGCCCTGGGTCGAGCCTCGAAAGGAGAGGTTAGGCTGGCCGTTCTCGTCCACGTAGGAGACGACGATCGGCGTGCCGTTGGCCAGGGCGCCGTTCACAGCCTCCTTGATCTCGTCGCTGAGCTTCACCTCGGTGACGGGCGGCGGCGGCGCCGGGATCATCGTCTGCTCGATGCGTGCGATCCGGCCCGCGGCGTTGAAGCCGAATGTGAGGTTGAAGCCGCCGATCTGGCCGCCCGGCGGCAGCCGTCCAGAGAGCTTCACCGTCTCGCCGTCCGGCGAGGGCTCGGACCATGTGATGCCCGCGAACAACCGCGCGTTGTCCGGGTTGCGCAGGGCCGTGATGACGGCGTCCTTCCCGGACTCGGTCGCGCGCGGCGTCTCGAGAGTGGCGTCATCCGCAAGCTCGGCCGCTAAGGCGCTGATGTTGGCGTCAGAGGCGGAGCCCTGCGCCTCGACGTACATGCGGGCGAGCTTGGCTCGGTCGGTCATTTTACTGTTCTCCGTCTCACTGCGCGGGGAGACCCTCCGGCCCAGTATAGTTTGGGGCGTTATTAGATTACGAAGGCCCGACTGAAAGGCGCGCCCGGTTTCGATGTCTAAAGTGTGGCTGGTGCACTGGAATGCCGCCGAGGCCGCGCCAAAGGTCGCGCGACTAAGGGACGCGGGCTTCGACGCGGCCCACATGCTTCCTCAGGGCTCCACGCCTCTGCGCCGCGCCCTGCGAGAGGACCCGCCCGCGGCGATCGTGATCGACCTGGGCAGGCTGCCCACCCAGGGCCGCGACGTCGGCCTCTGGGTACGCCAGGCGAAGTCGACGCGGCATATCCCGGTCCTGTTCGTGGGCGGCGAGCCCGAAAAGGTCGCCGCCGTGCGCGCGGCGCTCCCCGACGCCGTCTACGCGCCGTGGGCCGAAGTCGAGCGCGCGCTGCGGCGGGTCCTGGCCTCGCCGCCCGAGGTCACGGTCGTGCCGCGGTCTATTTTCGACGTCTACGCGGGCACGCCCTTGGTCAAGAAACTTGGCATGCGTCCCGACAGTCAGGTGCTCCTCGTCGACCCTCCCCCTGACTTCGAGCAGGCCCTGGGCGACCTGCCGGCCGGCGTGCGCCTGTCGCTGGATCCGGCGGGGCGCCCGGACCTGGTGATCTGGTTCGCGAGGTCGGCCGAGGGCCTCGACGCCGGCCTGAAGCGGCTGCTGCCCCTGACGGAGGGCGCCGACCTCTGGATCGCCTGGCCCAAGCAGGCGTCGGGCCTGAAGCGCGGCCTGACCCAGCCTGGCGTGCGCCGCGCCGGCCTCGCTCTCGGCCTGGTCGACTTCAAGATCGTCTCGGTCGACGCCACCTGGTCCGCGCTGCGGTTCACGCGCCGCAAGCCGGCAGCTCGGCGAGTGGAGTAGGCGCCCCATTCGCGATCATGCTGAGGGGTCCGCCGGCGTGACCCCGGGCGAAGGCGGCTCGGGGGCTCGCGCGCCGGACTTACCATACCTCGCCTTCGCGCCGCTTGCTGACTGAACGTGGGGCCCCCAATTCAGGCCGCGCGAGCGCTCAAGAGGCCTCTTCGCCGGCGGGCCAGCGCTGGGCGACGCGGCGGATGTCCGGTGTCCCCAGGCCCTCCCAGATCGCCCAGTGGGCAGTGTCGATCAGGAACTCCATGAGGACATGATCCTCGCTGGTCATGCCGATGGCGCGGGCGGCCTCCCAGGCGAGGGCCTCGGAGTCCGGGTCTTCGGCCGGTAGGGCGCGGCCGTGGATGAGGAACTCCTCGTCCTTCTGCCCGAGGGGGGCGTGCATCGCGTAGCGGCTGTCACGCCGCAGGTTGGCGTACTTTACGGTGTGCTTGCCCACGAAGACGAACAAGCGCCCGCCGTTTATCAGGGCCACGACCGGGTGGACGCGCGGCGAGCCGTCGCGCGCCGACGTCGCGATGAATGCGTGACCGACGGCGAACATCTCCCGCCCTCGCTCCGCGAGCACGGGGGAAGACGCCGTGAACTCTCCCCAGGACACCACCTTGACGCCATCCTTTCGACGCGCTACGCCAGAATTATAGGTGAGGGTCCAATGTGGGCCGGTGGTGGCGGGCACGGGGAGTATATTATCGGCGCCGGACCCGGTGGCGGGCCGGACGGGAGGCGCTCTGATGCCGGTCGAGTTCATTGGCATGATCGGTGTGCGGCCGGAAGGGGCCGACGGCGCCTCCGTCCACGTGATCGGTGGCGACATCGACCTTGGCTGGCTGCGCGATTTCTCCCACGCTCACGAGGATTCGGGGTTCGACCGCGTGCTCGTCGGGTACACGTCATCCTCGGCCGATGGCTTCCTCGTCGCCGGCCACGCCGCCGCCCTCACGGAGAAGCTCAGCTTCCTCATCGCCCACCGCCCCGGCTTCGTCGCGCCCACGCTGGCGGCGCGAAAGGCCGCGACCCTCGACCATTTCACCGCCGGACGCATCGCCCTCCATATCATCACGGGCGGCAGCGACGCCGAGCAGCAGCGCGACGGCGACTGGCTCGACCACGACACCCGCTATCGGCGCACCGATGAGTACCTCGAGATCGTTCGGCGTGTCTGGACGAGCGAGGCGCCGTTCGATTTCGAGGGCGAGTTCTACCGCGTGCGGCGGGCATTCAGCGACGTCAAGCCACTCCAGCAACCGCACGTACCCGTCTACTTCGGGGGCGCCTCCGGTGCGGCCTGCGAGGTCGGCGCCCGGCACAGCGACGTTTACGCGCTCTGGGGTGAGCCCCTCGCGGCGGTCAAGGAACGCATCGACGAGGTGTGGGCGGCCGCGTCTCAATACGGCCGCAAGCCGCGGATCAGCGTCTCCTTCCGGCCGATCCTGGCCCAGACGGAGGACGCGGCCTGGGAACGGGCGCATCGAATTCTCGACCGCCTGCTGGAGCGAGGGCCTGCCGCGGCGGGCCCGATGCGTGCGCAGGCGGTCGGCTCCCGGCGCCTGGTCGAATTCGCCTCTCAGGCCGAGATCTACGACAAGCGCCTGTGGATGCCGATCGCCGCGGCCGCCGGCGGCGCCGGTAACACCACGGCCCTGGTCGGCACCGCGGAGCAGGTGGCGGAAGCGCTCATGGCTTACTTCGATCTCGGCGTGACGACCTTCCTGATTCGCGGCTTCGATCCCCTGAATGACGCCGTCGATTACGGGCGCGAGCTGATCCCGCTCGTCCGGGCCGAGGTCGCCCGCCGCGAGCGTCTCGCGGCGGCGCCCGGCGCGCGCGCGGCCTCGCACTAGGCCGTGACATCGCTGCTGGTGGTCCTGGGCAGCGTCACCCCGCCGGGGCGGCTGCACGCGGCGATGGCCGAGACGGTGGGCTTCGCGCGCGCACAGGCGGGAGTGTCGGCCGAGCTGCTGGACCTCGGCGACCTGCACCTCTCCTTCGCCGATGGCCGGCCCCTGGACCAGTACGCCGACGATTCCGCCGCGGCCGTGGCGCGCATCGCCGCGGCCGACGCGCTCCTCTTCGCGAGTCCGGTCTACCGCGCCTCGTTCACGGGCGCGTTGAAGAACCTGCTCGACCTGACGCCGGTCGAGGCGCTCGCCGGCAAGCCGGTGGCGATCGTGGCCATGGGGGCGACTCAGCACCACTATCTTGGCGTCGACTGGCAGCTGCGAATGGTGTTGGCCTGGTTCGGGGCTCTCGTCGTACCGACGAGCGTCTACCTGGACTCCTCGCAGTTCGACCAGGGAAAACTGGCCGACGCGAGGGCCAGGTCCGAGCTCGACGAGCTCGTGCGTGCCCTGGTGGGCCTGAGCGCGGCCGCCGGCGCCGAGATGGGGCCCCGGCCCCTGGCCGCGCGCCGTTGAGGGCGGCCCATCCGCCATGGTCGCGTAATGTCGTTCCAATCTACGCCCGGCGCGGGAGCAGGCCGCCGCGCCGGCGGCGAGCCGATCTCGGAGCGCCTGGCGCGGGACCTGGTCCTGCACGTGCCCTACCTGTCGCTCGCCGAAGCCCGGACCTATTCGATCGAGCGCCTGCCGAGTAACTTCTCGCACACGGCGGCGCGCCTGCTGGCTTTCGACGCCGACGGCAACGTGCGCTTCGAGGGGCACGAGTTCCTCGGCGGACACGCGGCCTTCTGGATCAAGGTTGGGGGTGATGACAGGCCGCCGTCTTGGGCGCCCGCCGGCGACACGCGGCGCTTCCTGCCTTGACGAGGGGCTCAGGGCGAAAGGATCGGGGTCCGGTCCGCTCGTGGTGAGCCGCCGGACGACGCCCACCGCCACGCTGCTAGTACACGACCGCGGTGGATTTGGTGGGCTCCTTTACCGCGTAGGCGAGGCTTTCTAGCCTCGCCGTCGAGTCCACCGCCGAGGCTGGAAAGCCTCGCCTACATTGTAAAATCACTGCGGTCATGTGCTAGTGCCGCTCCCGTTGGCATGGTTTGTCTGGAGGTCTCACAAGATGTACTTGGGAGCGCAGACTAACCAGTGCCAGGGATTCCAGCGGATTCACACGATGACGGCATTATGTCGGGTTTGGCGGCCCGCGGGAGCGTTCGGCTCAGCGCCAGTTTACTGATACGACCTCGATCGGCTCTGAGATGCCTTTGAGGGTGACAGTCCTCGGTTCTGAGGCAGGGAAGCGAGCTGTGAGAGTGTCTTTGCTCGCAATGATCTCGCCGCCCTCGCCCAGAGCCGCGATCCGCGCTGCCTCGTGGACTCCTTTGCCCCTGAAGTCGCGGCCTATTTGGTTGGCGTCCGCTGAATGGACGCCGATTCGAACTTGCGGGGCGAATCCCTGCGTCTGACGGTGGTCGGCCAGCTTGCGCTGAATCGCGACAGCACACGCGAGCGCCTCGTCGGGGCCGTCAAACCCGACAAAGAAGCCGTCTCCCGTGGTCACGACCTCCTCGCCGTGGTAGGCGCCGAACAGCGACCGCAAGGTCTGATCGTGCCAACGGATCAGGGTCTCCCACGCCTCGTCGCCCAGAACTTCGACTAAATTGGTTGACTTTACGATGTCCGTGAACATGAAGGTCTTCGCCACTCGGTGGGGTGCGGTCCGCGTGCCGCGAAGCTGCCAGGGAAGAAGCTCCGCCACGTCTTCGATGACGATCGCCTGCGTTGGGCAAGAAAAGGCTGCCTCTCGCAGGAGGTCTTCTTCTACGCTAGTCGGATCGACGACGGCCGCTTTCCCGAACTCTGCGCTCAGCCAATCAAAGGCGGTCGGTGCGAGGGTGATGCAGTTACCAGCGCCAATGCAGCGATGACGCTCTATTCGAACTTGGAGCATCGATTAGACCAGCTTCCCCATCAGGGCTACGGCCATGGCGTCTGAGCGCGACGAGGCGCCAATCGTCACGTACAGTTCGGCCAGGGAACGGGCAACGAAATCTTCACGAGTGCCGAGTTCTTCGGCAATCTCAGAGTTGGTCCGACCTTCGGTTAGAAGCCTGAGCAGGTCTTGCTCGGCCTTGGATAAGGGAGCAGCCGAATGAGAATCCGAGGGCAGCGAGGCGACCTCAAGCGGTCCGGCGAGCCGCGTCAGCTCGCGCCCTATTGGTCCTTGGAACCATCGGACGCGAACGTCCTCGTCAACAATGCGCTGTGCAACGAGCGCGAGGGCTAAACGCAGTCGCTCAAGAACGGCCTTTGCGTCATCGTCGCTCCCTCCCCTCAGGATCGCATCGGCCGCAGGCAGAACGACATCCAGAGACATGTCTTCGGACATGGTCTCATCCAAGGCCACGAGAGCCGCTCGTCCGTGAGCGGCAGCCGCATCGAGTGCTCCCCGCGCGAGGGCAACGCCCGCCAAAGCGGCCTCGGCCTGGGCCCCCCAGCGAGAATGTCCCGGAAGTAGTCTGATCAAGTCATTCGCCTCCCCAGCCGAGCGCTCGGCCAGCGCGACGAGGTCATCATCATGCCGTTCGGCACCAAGTCGTGCGGACCTCAGCGCTAGCTCGGCGAGGGCCTCGCAACGCGCGGCCGGCTGAGCCTGGTCTGTCGCGAACTGAACGGCTTTCTGCAGATGCTGCCGCATGCCCACCGCGTCCCCGGCGACCGCGCAGACCATCCCACGCCAGAACTCCAGCCTACGGGCACGCGACGGAGTCGGCGCAGTCGAGGCCACGGCCGCGGCTAGGCCCAGCCAACGTTCGGCCTCTTCTATCGCGCCGAGCGCCGCGTGTGAGATGGCCATGCCTCCAGCGGCGGCGAACTCGATGGAAGGCTCGCCGAGAGCTCTCGCTGCCGCGTAGGCTTCCTCGCCTTTAGCGAGGGCTACATCCGGAAAGACTTTCGCGAGCGCGTACACGTGCGTGCCAAATAGCATCTGAGCATCTTCCCGGGCTCGCTCGCTCTCCTTTGTGAGCGAATATCTCCGGATGGACAGACGGCGAATCTCTTCAATGCGCTTTGCTGAGCCGGGCAGATGAATCTCCGGCCCCCAACTCAGATAAACCATAGCGATTATCGTAGCCATGACACCCTGCCGATCCCCGAGCCTTTCGTAAATTTCGAGAGCTCGGCGGAACCGGGAGTCAGCTTCCGTGGCCAAGGGAGCAATCGGAAGAGTCGGGAGGATATCTTCGAGTCGCTCACCCGCCGCAACCCGTTGAAGAATCTCTACATGCTCCCCCGCCTGGACGCTGGCTATAAACCATGCCCGGACGCGCGAGGCGGCGATAATGCCGAGTTCGCGTATAGCGGCCGCCAGCCGGACTTCGTCGCCCAACTCCTCGGCGATCGCTGCGGCTCGCCCATAGGCCTCGTCGGCACCGTCCAGGTCAGATTCGCTCGGGGGCTGGGTATACCCCTCACCGATTTCCGTCCTGAGCAGGTCCTGTCCAAGTTCGAGGCAAGCGGCCAGCTCCGTCTGCGCATCGCCGGACTCGGCAGCCAATTCCCGAACCTGACGGGCCAGTTCGGCGGCTCTGTCCTGCTCTTGAGATAGGCGATGTGCCGCCGCCCGCCTGAGCATGACTTCCCGCTCGAGGTGCGGGTCCGCGAGAGCTCCAGCCAGTGCAGACAGCTCTGCCAGACCCTCCAGTCGCTGCGCCGGCCTTCGCAAAGCATCGAGCGCGTCGTCTCTCAGTCGTAGTAGAGCCACTCGGTCGCTGGGAGAAGAGGCGATGGGCTGCGCGAGATCCACAAGGCGCAGCGCCTCCTCTGGTGCGTGCGCCTGCAGCGCGTAGCGCGCGCCTTCAGTGGCGAACCGGGCACAGAGCTCAGCCTGTCCTGCGGCCAGAGCATGTCGTGCGAGGAGCGGAAGGGACGCGGGAGGAGGGTCGCCGCCGCTGTTGAGCATGTCTACAATTGCCGCGTGTACTGCCCGTCGTCGTGGCGGCGGCAGCGAGGATGTCACGAACTCCCTGATTTGTTCGTGGCTAAAGGTGTAGTCCGCGGGCGAACTCTCAGTCTGCTGGATCAGTAGTCCTCTGGAGACTGCCGGGGCGAGTAGTTCCGCCAGGGTGTGCCCATCCTGTTTCTGTTCACCAAGCTTCATCTTGAGGTCGGCCAGGTCGCGCAGACTGAAGCTCCGTCCCAGGATCGCCGCCTCGGACAAGGAAGACCTCGTCGCCTCAGGAAGACTGGCTGCTCGACGCTGGATAAGAGTTCGCACCCCTGCAGGCTGCAGGCGTTCGGCGTTGCGGGCTAGGGTCCAGACGCCATCGATCTGCTGGATCAGGCCGGCGTCGCGATAAGCATGCGCTTGCTCAGCGAGGATGTAGGGGACTCCCTCAGCCTGGTCGTGCATGACCGCGGCCGTGGACGAGTTGATCTTAGCGGCGAGCACTTGCTGGAGAAACTCAGCCGACTCGACTTGGTTGAACCGGGCTAGCTTGATCCGCCGAAGGAGGCCCATCCTCTCCAGATCCGCCAGCAACGTAACAGCCTCCATCACGAAGGCTATCTCGGCCGGGCGAACCCCAGCGACAAGCAGGATAGGGCTGGAAGCGACGGCCCGCACAACATAGCGAAGCATCCTCAGGCTGTCCTCGTCGGCCCACTGGAGGTCGTCGATAAAGATCGCCGTCGGCCGTTGCGCCGCGATCTCCCTGAATGCCGTCGCGGCCAGGTCAAAGACCCGAAGGAGCATTCGGTCCGGCGTCACGCTTGCCAGTCCAGGCTCGTCGCTACTGCCGATGGCCTCCACAACTCGCCGTATGGCGTTCTCTGCAGGCTTCCCCTCGACTACTTCCAGCCCTGGCGAAGCAAAAATACTTCTTGCCAGGAGCAACGGCCCTCGAATTTCTTCGTCGGCGGTCACGCCGATAGCTAAGAATCCTTGAACGCGCGCCATGTCTTGTATGGTCAGCAGGAGACGAGTCTTACCGATGCCCGGCTCACCTTCCAGGGTGAGGCACGCCATTCTTGACCGAGCCGCGGCGAGCTCTTGCTCCGCAGCATTGAGTTCGACAGCCCGACCAACAACTGACTCTGTCACCCGTCGGGCAAACAGTCCCACAGAGAATAGGGGGCTCTCCGAGGGATTGATCAGAGACACTATTGATAGTTCCTTGAGGAAGCCTTGGATCAGACCCGGGCTCCCGGTCCCGCGCAGGTTGGCCTTTGTTCGGAAGCTGGGTCCGCTGTTGTGGATGATTTTACGCTAGCTTGGGGGGCTCCGACCGCCGTCAGATTTGAAGGATTGAGTCTAGAAGGCCGGCGCTCGCGGGCGCCCCGGCCGGCGGAAGAACCAGATCAGCACGATCCCGGCGAGGAATCCGCCGATGTGCGCCCACCAGGCTATGCCCGTGCCGGCCGTCGCCTCGCCGATCGAGCCCAGCCCGGCGAACACCTGGGTGACGAACCATATGCCGATCAGCACGACCGCCGGCACGAAGAAGGGGATGAAAAACAAAGGAAGCACCACGACCTGGACCATCGCCGTCGGATAGAGCACGAGGTAGGCTCCCAGCACGCCCGCGATCGCCCCCGAAGCACCAACCGCCGGCACGATAGTCTCGACCGACATCCCGGTCTGGGCCGCCACGGCAACAAGGCCGCAGACCATGTAAAAGACCAGGTAGCGGCCGTGGCCCACGCGATCTTCGACGTTGTCCCCAAAGATCCACAGGAAGAGCATATTACCGATGATGTGGGCCCATCCGGCGTGCAGGAACATCGCCGTGAACGGCTGGACCAGCTCTCGGCTTCCCGGCGGACAGATTTCGTTCAGCTGGCGTAGGGACCGGCCGCTATCAAAGCCGAAGAACTCCGCCAGGCAGGCGGGCTCGAATCCCCAGTCGTTGAGGAACCGGTCGGCTGCGCTGGTCTGAAAACCTCCGACCAACTGGTCAGGCCGCGTGCCCAGCGTAAGGGTGTACAGGAAAACGGCGACGTTGACGGCGATCAGGGCCCAGTTTACGAACGCGAACGAGCGCGTACGGATGAAGTCGCCGACCGGAAACACGCGGCCATCGTAGGTGGCCGTTTGGCGGCGAGCAACCGGCAGGCGCTCGTCGTGCCCTTGCGGGAATGCGCGGCCGGCGCGGGTTGCGGTGCGGCTTCACGAAGCGGCGCTAGGGTCGCGGCGCGGGCGCCCGAAGACGCTCAGAAGTCGATCCCCGCCTGGGCCTTTATCCCCTCCTCGAAGGGATGCTTGACCTCCCTCATCTCGGTCACCAGGTCGGCGAAATCGATCAGGGCCTGGGGAGCGTCACGCCCGGTGATAACCACGTGCAGGTCCGGCGCGCGGTTTCTGAGCGCGTCGATGACTTCGTCTAGATCGAGCCAGCCGTAGTTCAGGGGATAGGTCATCTCGTCGAGGATCACGAGGTCGTACGTTCCGGACGCGAGCTTCTCCCGGCAACGCGCCCAACACTCGCGCGCCAGGGCCCTGTCCTTCTCCAGGTCCTTCGACAGCCAGGTGAAGCCCCCGCCGAGCGGGACCATCTCGATGCCGAGCTTGCGGCCGGCGCGCTCCTCGCCGTAGTTCGAGGTCTCGCTCTTGATGAAGGAGAGCATGACCGACTTCCAGTTCCGGCCCCAGGCGCGCAACAGAATCCCGAGCGCCGCGGTCGTCTTTCCCTTGCCGTTTCCGGTGTAAACGATGACGAGGGCCTTGCGCTTCTTGACCGGCATTGGAAGCCGAGGCCGGCCGCTACAGCTCCAGTAGCGCCGCGAAGGACTTATCGGACCGGTGCGGACCGACGACCGCGAGGTTGAGGTGCCGCCGCTCGATCAGGTTTCCGATCACGCGCGTCACCGCGCCCGTGCTGACCGAGTCGATGCGTTCGATAACCTCTTGCGGACTCAGGACAGTGTTCGTGAGAAGCTCCTGGCCACCCAACCAGCCCGACACGGCTCGCGTGTCCTCCAGCCGCAGAAGCATGCGCCCCTTCGCCAGCTCCTTGGCCCGCTGGAGCTCTTCCTCGGTGACCCCGTCGCGGAGCTTCGCCAACTGCTCGATCAAGGCCGCGACCGCGACGCGACCCTTCGAAGGATCGACCGCCGCGTAAAGGCCGAAAGAACCGGCGTCGTGGAAATGGGTGGCGTACGAGTTGACGTCGTAGCAGAGTCCGCGCCGCTCGCGCAGCTCCATGAACAAACGGCTGCTCATGCCGCCGCCGAACAGGGAGCTGAGCAGGTCGATGGCGTAGTGGTCCGGATGGTTCCGCGGTAGCCCGCGAAGGGCCATAGAGATATGCGTTTGCTCGGTCCGCTTGAAAAACACCTGGCAGCGCGGCGCCTCCTGCCCGTTCTGAGCCGGGAACCAGGCGCCCGAGCTGCCGGGACCCGAGTCCCGGAAGGCGGCGTCGACCGCCTCTGCCACTTCCTCGTGGTCGACGTTGCCGGCGATGGCGATGACCGTGTTGCTCGGGACGTACTGACGGGCCATGTAGCTCAAGGTCATGTCGCGCGTGAAGCTCTCCACGGAGTCCTTACTGCCGGCAACGTCCCAGCCCAGGGGCTGCTCGGGCCACAGGAGCTGGTCGAGCAGAAGGTCCGCCTGCTGGCCGGGAGAGTCTGCCACCGAGGCCAGCTCCTCGAGCACAACCTTGCGTTCCTTCTCGATCTCCTCTGGATCAAAGATCGGTGCGCGAACCAGGTCTACCAGCACGTCGAGGGCGAGCCCAAGGTGGGCGCGCGCGACCTTGGCGTAATACACCGTCACCTCGCGGTCCGTTTCGGCGTTCATGACGCCGCCGACCCGATCGATCTCCTCGGAGATCAGCTGGGCCGTCGGCCGCTTCGCGGTGCCCTTGAAGCACATGTGCTCAACGAAGTGAGAAACGCCCGACTCGGGCTCGGTCTCATATCGAGAACCGGCCCCCACGTAGACGCTCAAGGCCACCGAATAGGCGTGCGGCAGGGTCGACGTCAGGACGCGCAGCCCGTTCGGCAGGACGGTCTTGCGGTAGGGGGCCTGGGGTATGGGGTAGGACATAAACGAAGCGCGGAGCCCGGCTCAAACCGAGCGTGCGAGTAGTTTAAAGCCGGCCTCGACAAGGGTCAAACTAACGTTCGCCCTCAGGAGGCGGCCCAGGTGACGTCGCCACTCAGGTCGGGTGAGTGAGGGCGCGACGCGAACAGCGCGTACTCGGCCTTCGAGGCGCCGATCGTGGTGCCGTCGCCGTGGCCGGGATTGACGCGCACCGAGTCCGGCAGGACATAGAGCGAGCGCGTGATCGAGTCTATCTCCTGGCGCAGGTCTTCGGGCCGCCCCGTCCGCCCCGGGCCGCCCGGGAACAGGGTATCGCCGGAGATCAGGTGCGCCCCGACAAGCAGGCAGACGCTGCCCGGAGTGTGTCCGGGCGTATGGATGACGCGCACCTTCACGTTGCCAATCGCGATCTCCTCCCCATCGGCCACCGTCCCGCTGACCCTCGTCGCGTATGGCTCCCTGTCGGCCTCGTGACAGAACACGGGCGCCCCCGTCCTGGACACCAGGGCTTCGAGGCCGCCCCAGTGGTCGCCATGCCGATGGGTGATGACGATCCGGCGCACGTTGAGGCCTTCTAGCGCCGGAAAGACCTTCTCGCTCTCCTGCGGCGCATCGATCACGATCGCATCCTTCGAGCTTCGGTCGGCGATCACGTAGGCGTTGTTTCCGAAAGGACCCAGGGGCCCGACTCTGGCGACCGACAGGTCACGATCGATGTGAGTTTCCATGCCTAACCCTTAATGCGCATGCACGCGGCTGAAAGTGGAGGACGAGGCGGCTGGTCTCGCCATCGTTCAGGTTCCCCGTGGGTGCGCCCGATTTCTCCTGACCGCGAGACCGAGCCTCTGCCAGAAAGGACCGATCCTCGGTCACAGTTTCGGGCCCAAACCCGCCGCGCCGCAGCTGGTGGGGGGCGAGATCAAATGATAGCAGGGCAGTCCGGATGGGGCCAAACCCGTCGCCTTGGCACCGCGGTAGCCGGCGCATGGTCAAGGAGCGGCTTAGACCCCGCGGCTGAGCGGCTATTTCGGCGGTTGCGATAAGGCCAGGAGCTTCTTGGAGAAGTCGTCGCTCAAGGCATTGATCTCGTCGTAGCGCGACCGCAG
Organism: uncultured Dehalococcoidia bacterium; assembly: GCA_964422735.1. Classification (GTDB taxonomy): domain Bacteria; phylum Chloroflexota; class Dehalococcoidia; order DSTF01; family WHTK01; genus CAYRCD01. The sequence continues at coordinate 55,547 of CAYRCD010000007.1, forward strand.
CCGGGCCAGACCGGGCTCGTCCCGTTTCGCAGCGGCCGTTGCCGCGTCTTCGTAGAGCTGGAGTCGCGCCTCGTGGGCCTTCTTCAGCGCCTCGAGACTGGCCTTGACTCTGGGCTCCTTGATGTCCGCGGGCGTGAGCTTGTCCAGGCCCGCGACCATCTCCTTGTAGCGAGGCAGCACCAGAACGACCCTGGCGGCGGCATCTGGGCAAGGGATGCGCGCGCGGCTGTGGCCGCTGGGGTCGGGGACGGGAGTCGCGACCGGCGCCGGATCGGCCGGCCCCAGGCAAAATGCCAGGTCGCGGTCAACGTCCGGTATACCCGCCGCTACCACCTGCTCCTGGAAAACGAGAACGGCGCTCTGGAAATTGACGATCGCCGGGTCCGGTGCCTTGCCCGCGGTGCTCTTGCCGCCGCAGGCCGCCCCCAGAGCCAGGAGGACCAGGGCCGCGCCCAGAATGCGTCGAGTGGCGTAATGCGTCACGCCGATCATGATGCCAGCCGGCTTCCGGCCGGACAAGCGAAGCTCAGGTGCGACTTCCCGGAACGCGCCCTAGCCGCGCTTCGCGACCTGAAAGATCGTCGTGTGGCGAAGCTGAGCGAGGCGCTGCCCGTTTTCGGCGCTGATCGCGCCGTCGAACACCGCGTAGTTGTGGCCTTTGCGCTCGAAGGCCTCGCGGAAGTGGCCGGCAACCGTGACCGTTTGGCCGGCCTCGAAGCGGGCCAGGTGCTGGATGTGGCTCTTGGCGTGGATCGCCGGCCCGTAGCTATAGGAATGGTGGAGAAGCGGCGTCATTCGGGCCGCGATCCAGCCGGGATGCACCAGCGGCCGCTCTCCGGTCCATAAAGGATGGCCATCCCGTTCACGTTCGAGCGCGTAATGGACAGCTTCGTCTTTCGAGATGGCAATTGCCATGGGCCGCAGGTCCTGCCCGATCGGAGCTGTGTCGAGGGTGAGCTGAGGCAGCTCGCTCGGACGCGGCTCCGCTTTCGTCCGCAGGGGCATTTCCAGCTCGCCGTACCAGGGCGCGTGTCCCAGGCCGAGCGCACCGGAGACGCAGACTTCGCCGCCCTGGTTCGACATCGTGAGCTCGAATGTGGCGTTGTCTTGCTCGGTTACGCGGGCCGTCATCTTGTCGCCGGGATACGTCGGCCTGCGAAAGGAGATTTCCGCCCAGCCGTTCTCGGCCCACTCCGGACCCAGCGCCTGGATGACCGCGGGCACGGCCCAGCCATATACCGTCACGCCCCCGACCAGGGCCGCGCGGTAGCCGTAATCCCGCGCTCCCTGGTTGGCGTGGATGATGTTGCCGATGTTCATGTTGTCGGGGTTTTCCATGAAGGCCGTGATGCGGTGTTCGCCATAGCGGCGCGTGGACGTCATCTCTCGCACTTCTCCTTTCGGCCGCCGGGGGACCGGCGCTGCGATATTACTCCAGCCAGTCCCTGAGTACCTCTTCCGTATGCTCGCCGGGCGCGGCCGGCGCCGGCCTTATCGCGGCGGGCGGGCCGTTCTCGGTCCGGAAGGGACGGCCCGGAATGCGCACGCCGCCGCCCCCGGGCCCCGGCACCGCGCGGAAGAGGCCGCGCGCCTCGAGCTGGGGACAGGAGAACAGCTCGTCGATCGTTTGAACGAGGGCGAAGGTAAGATCGAGGGCCTCCGCTTCCTCGAACCACTCCTTCGCTGTCTTTGTCGCGAAGGGCGGGATAAAGAGCGCGACGAACTCGTCCCAGTTCTGCATGCGTCCCTCAGCCGTCTGAAAGCGCGCCTCGGCCAGCCGCGACTCGCCCGTGAGTCTGGCCACCCCTTCCATATTGACATTGCGGACGGCTCCGGGAGCGCAATAGATGAAGCCGTCGGAGGACGGCACCATTCGCAGCGCGTGCTTGATACGTTGCTCGCGCCGCACTACCTCGCCGCGGTAGACGTAGCGGCTCACGGCGCTGGCAGTGTGTGAGGCCAGCGCTTCCATCATTGAAACGTCGACGCGCCGAACGCGTCCGTCGCGGCGGGCGGCACGCGCGGCTACGAGGGCTGCGCAAGCGCCCGCTATGCCGCCGGCAAGCGACCCCGCATACGGTGGCAGCTGCATCGGCGGCTGGTCCCACTCTCCGGTCAGGAACATCACCCCGCTGACGGCCTGGACGATCAGCTCGCTCGCCGCCCAGCCCGCCTTCGCGCCCCGGATACCGAACGGGCTCACCGAGACCACGGCGAGGCGGGGCGCCAGAGTGTCGAAGTCCGCCGCCTCGAGCCGGGCCTCGGCGCGGCCGGAGGCGGAAAGGTCGCCCAGAGCGATGTCTGAGGCCGCGACCAGCGCTTCCAGCGTTCCCCGGTCGGTGGGCACGACGCCGCGCTTGCCCTGGTTGACGAAAGCGAAGGCGCCGCCCTCTCCGCCACCCCAGCGCGATGCGGCCCGCCGCAGCGGATCACCCCCGGCGGTTTCGACCTTGACCACGTCCCAGCCGGCGTCCGCCAGCAGCTTGGCGCTGTAGGCGGCGCCGGCGCCGGTGCTCAAGTCGAGCGCGCGAGGGGCCGCGGTCATCGGCCGCTCCCGTCTCGCGCCGCTTTCCAGCCGTCGAATCGCTGGTCTACGCGCGATAGCTCACCCCGCTCGATGCCAACGGCCCCGACATCACCTTCGGTGGTCCCGCCGGCAGGCGGCGCAAGGGGCATCAACTCTCCCGCTGCGCCCGCGGCATGAAGGGCGCCGATCTCTGGCTCATTCATGCCGGCCACCTGGCCGAGGATTTCGCGTGTGTCGGCGCCGGGATATCTCGGTTCGGTCATGGCCGCCGCGATGCCGCCGCCCCAGGGTGGCCCCTGGTGAGGATACGCTCTCGCGTACCCCGGCAGGCTCCTCGCGAGCATGCCGAAGTAACCGCGGCTCCAGAGATGGCTGTCGGCGGCCTGGTCGCTGGCGTCGGCAACGACCGCGGCGGCTATCCCCAGAGATTGGAGCAGGTCTACGACCCGGGAGCCGTCCCTGCTCTCGAGAGCCGCCGCGGCTGATTCCTCGGTCACGGCGGCGAGGCCGAGAGCCTCCCCAACGGCCTCGACCTGATCGCCGCGCGCGGCGATGGCGACATGCCGGTCGTGCCCCCGGACCGCGAACACGCCGTGCAGGGCGTACTGCTTGTCGCCGTTCCCCATCCGCGAGGGCAGCGGCGAGCCCAGGGCACGTTCGGCGATGACCGGCCCGAGGTGCGAAACGGCGGTCTCGTACAGGGATAGGTCGATATGCTGGCCGCGGCCGGTCCGGTCGCGCTCCTCCAGGGCGGCGAGCACGGCGAAGCTGCAGTTGAGGCCGCAGGTGAAGTCGGCGTAGACGATCGTCCCCGGGCGTCCGGGCCAGGCGTCCGGGTCGCCAATCAGGACGTTGTGGCCGGAGACGGCTTCGGCCCCGGGCCCGAACAGCGGCTTCTCGGCCCAGGGACCGGTCGTCCCGAATCCCGTAAGCGACACGTAGATGACCTTGGGATTGACCGCGCGCACGCCCTCGTAGTCGATGCCGAAGCGGCGCATGACCTTCGGCGTGAAGTTGTGGGCGACGATATCGCAATTGGCCGCGACCCTCAGGAAAGCCCGCGGCCCGCCCGGCGTCGCCAGGTCGATCGCCAGCTGGCGCTTGCTCCGGGTCAGGTCCGCCTCGATTCCGGCGATCGCGGCCCCGCGCTTGTGCGATTGCACTCGGATGACCTCGGCGCCGAGGTCGGCCAGGTGGCGTGTCGCGAAAGGCAGCGCGGCCGCCTGCTCCATCGACAGGACGCGGACCCCTTCCAGGGGGCGGTCCTCAGACGGGAGCCAGGCAGGGCCCGGCTGTCCCGGGGGTTGAGCTAGCACCCTGGCATGATAGGCGCCGCCCGGCCGCGCTCACAACGCCGGGGCGCGAGGCCGGGTGCTCCGGCTGCCGAACCGAGGCGGCGCCCCTTACTTCCCCAGGTAAGTCGCCAGCGCCTCCTTCAGCGGCGTCAGGCGCGCGTTCAGCACGCGCTCGAGGTTGGCGTTGTCGGCCACGGCCGCGGCCGTAATGAACTCGACCGAGTCGGCCGTCAATGGGGGCGAGGGCAGAGCGCCGGCGACGCGGCCGATGAGCTTTCCGGCCATGACCGGCTGGTGCAGGATCGGCCGGCGGCGGCCCATGGCGGCGAGCGCGGCCTTGAATACCTCGTCCATGGTCATGACGTCCGGCCCGCCCAACTCGAAGAGCTGGTTCGCCGCCTCCGGCTTGAGCGCGCAATCCGCCGTCACCCGCCCGACATCGTCGATGAAGACCGGCTGCATCGCCTGCTTGCCGTTGCCGAAGGTCGGAATGAAGGGGAGGAAGCGGCCGAAGCCGAGGATGCGGTTCAGCGAGCTGTCGTCCGGGCCAAAGACCCAGGTGGGGCGGATCACGACCCACTCCAGCCCGCTGTTGATCAAGTGCTGCTCGGCCTCCCACTTGAAGCGAAACCAGTGCCTGGCGGCGTCCGGCGCCGCGCCCACGCCGCTAAGGTAGACGAAACGACGCACCCCCGCTTGCTTCGCCGCGTCGACCTGGTTCTTCGTACCCTTGAGGTCGACCTCCTCGAAGGTCCACCCCTTGCGCCGGTTTTCAATCGGAGAGTTGGGGAACTGGACGGCATTGACGACGACGTCCACAGCGCTGAAAGCGCTCGCCAGGCCCGCGGCCTCGCGGACGTCCGCGGCCCTGGCGTCGACGCCGGCGCCAAAGCGCGCCCGCGTCCGCGCGGCGTCGCGGCCGACAACCGCGACCTTCTCGCCGCGTCTCAGGAGCTCTCGCACCACGGCCGAGCCGACGAATCCGGTACCACCAGCGACCAGGATCATGAAGGACCTCCTTGGCTGCGCCAGATCTTACGCCGTCAACGATATGTAAAGTATTTCACAATAATACTCAGCGCGCACGACTTCACAAGATCGAGGCCCTGGACTCGGGGACCGTGGTCTGCGACCGCCTCAATGGTTCAGAAATTGTGGGACAACGCCCGTGGCGCCGATCTCTCTGGCAGAATCTGCAACTTCGCGCTTGCCGTCGCCAGATCAGTCAGGACCGACTCCAGGTGATTGGCGTTGTTGAAAGCTCGGGCAACGTCCGCGAGCGAGGACAGCTGTCGCTTCTGGCGATTCTGCCGGTCGGTGTCCAGCACCTTTCCGATTAGCTGGCAGAGAATGGGGCGGACGGTCTCTACGAGAGAGAGACCTCTTCCCCTCTCAAAGGAGGCGCCGCCTCGCGTTGGATCAAGAGCATCTCCGAGTTGCTCTCGTCGCCGGGCAAGATCATCGCGATATAGTTGCCGACGCTGTCCTCCACCACTGGCGCATGTCCATGACGAGGCGGTTCTCCACGTCGGCGAGGCCGGCGGGCTCCTCCGGCTCACGGGCGAGAGCCTGCCACATAAGCCAAAAGCCCCTCTGCTTGATTCCGTAATCGGTCGGCTCGACCTCACTGCCCAGCGGGCTGGAGTGGGGATCGCCTGCTCGAATTACGTAGACATCTTCAGCGTTCAGGCTTGGGCGATGACCTCGCAGCCCGAAACGAGTCCGCCGCATCAGGGGAGCGGGAGAGGGCCAGGGCGGCGATTCCACGTAGTGCCTGGAGCAAGACGGATTCCTCAGGGGAAAAGCGGGAAATCATAAGGGATTTCCATAGGAAATTCTCGGCTGGTTCATGGGAAACATTTATGGCTCCTGCTTCCCTGCCGATACTTTCATGAGTTGAGCAACAAACTGCTTGGGAAATCTTTTCAGTTCAGGAGCCGGACATTGCCGCCACGACAAGTCACGACGGGTATGAACGTGGAATCGGGCCGCAATCGCGGCGCTGGGTCCAGACGGAGAGCGGCCGCCCCCGGCCTCTCGGACCCTGCCTTCGAGTTAGAAGAAGCTCTTCAAGATCCTGGTGGCATCAGCGGCTTACCGCCTTCCCTCAGGGCCGACATAGGTCACGCGCTGAACGCCATTGCCAGAGGGGCAGGCGCCAGCGCGGGCGGCGTCCTGCGCACCGATGACGAACAGCGACTCTACTACTACGGTGATCTGCCCAAAGGATTTGGGATGGACTCCGAGTTTATCGAAATGTTGGGGCGGGAAGAATCGCGGCGCGGCTTTCTGCTTAAAGGGACAGGCGGCCGCGATCTACCATGCGTCGCTGTCGCGATGCCCGGCCTCAACGCCGACCTCAGGTTCGTCTTCTTCGGCCTCCAGACCGTACCGGACCCTGAGGCCCTCGAAGGAGCGCTGGCCAGCTCGCGGGCGATCGTACGTTTGGCCAGGGGCACCCGTGACTTCTTGATCGAGCGGGAGATGCATTCCACGACCTCGCGGTTACTGAGCGTGGTCCTGGCGCCCATGCCGATCGCGACAATCCTGGCCAAGCTCGCGCAGCTGATCGCCGAAGCCACGGCGTCCGCGGCGGTGGCCCTCGACTCCTATAGCCCGGACATTAACCTGATCGCCCGCAATCTCCACATAGACCCGGCACGGCCGGATGCAGCCGGCCTCTTGAGTCGTTGGCAGGCTATTTCGGCGCTGAGGATGGGGCCTCCCAAGGACCCAACGATCGATCGCGAAAGGCTGAGAGCGTGGCGGCAGGCCCGGGTTTTTGACGACATCCAGGCGCGGCCTGCCCAGGCCTTTGGCCGCGCCCTCGAAGACGAGATTGAATTCTACCAGGACGCGGGCCTGCGGACCGTACTCCTCCAGCCCTTATGGGTCGGAAAGGAGCTGGTCGGCACCCTTTCGCTGGCCGATGGGAAGGTGCGGTCGTATTCCAGCGGCGAGCTCAACGCGGTCGCGCGAATCGGCGACGTTGCCGCTGTGGCGATCAGGGGGTCACAGCTCTCGCGTGAGGTCGACGAATCTCACGCCCGGGAACGCGATGCTTATGTCGGCACCATCGCTCGTTTGGCGGCGGCCGCTGAAGCCCGTGATCCTTTTACCGGCGCCCACCTCGAACACCTTCAACACTACGCGAGGGCCATCGCCACGGCCATGGGCAAGCCCGCGGATTTCGTCCAGGCTGTCGTCCTGGCCAGCCAGATGCACGACATCGGCAAGATCAGCTTGCCCGACTCGATCCTCTTGAAGCCCGGCCCGCTGACCTTTGACGAGCGGGAAATCATGAAGAAACACACGGTGGATGGCGAGATGCTCTTGGACGGCCGCCATCTCGAAGTCGCTCGTAGAGTCGCGCGCTGGCATCACGAGAGATGGGATGGTAACGGCTACCCGGACGGCCTCTCGAAGGACCAGATACCGGTGTGCGCCCGCATAGTCAGCGTGGCTGACGTCTACGACGCCCTCACGTCCGAGCGGCCGTACAAGCGCGCCTGGGACCCGGAGAACGCCTATAGCGAGATTCTCCGTAACGCCGGCACGCAGTTCGATCCGGAGATAGTCGAGGTCTTCGGGGAGCTGTGGCGCCAGGGGGCTCTGGCCGGGGAGCCGCGTCTCGTCGCTTGAGAGCCGTCGATGCTTCGCAAATCAAAGCCCGGTCTTGTCTCGGGTCGAGGCTTCAGCGGCGTTCTACCTGTTCGATTGCCGGGCCGCCTGCCAGGAAGGGCCCCCTGGGGGGCCCTTCCTTCTGACCGTCAATAGTCCATCGGCGGCGGCGGCGGCGCAGACGATGGCGGCTCCGGGATGTCCGTGATCAGCGACTCCGTTGTCAGGATCATGGTCGCGATCGAAGCCGCGTTTTCGAGAGCGCAGCGCGTGACCTTGACCGGGTCGATGATGCCGCGCTCGATCATGTTGCCGTAGACGCCGG
>CAYRCD010000008.1:0-62382 GCA_964422735.1 uncultured Dehalococcoidia bacterium
CCATCGTCACGGGCGCGGGGTCGAGCGGTCCCGGTATCGGCAACGGCCGCGCCACGGCGGTCCTCTTCGCGCGAGAAGGCGCCCGCGTCGTCCTCGTTGACCGGGTCCGCGATTCAGCCCAGGAAACAGGGGCGCTGATCGCGAAAGACGGCGGCGATTCTGTCGCCGTCGAGGCCGATGTCACCAGCGCCGCCGACTGCGCCCGGGCCGTTGAGACAGCAATCCAGCGCTACGGCCGCCTGGACATTCTCGACAACAACGTGGGCATCGGCGGCGGCGGCAGCGTGGTCGAGGTGTCGGAAGAGGCGTGGGACCGCATCATGGCGGTGAACGTGAAGAGCATGGTCCTCATGTCCAAGCACGCCATACCGCAGATGGTCAAAGGCGGGGGAGGGTCGATCATAAACATCTCGTCGATCTCGGCGCTGAGGCCTCGCGGCCTGACGCCCTACTCCGCCTCCAAGGGCGCTGTCATCGCCCTGACGCGGGCGATGGCGGTTGATCACGCGAAAGACGGCATCCGCGTGAATTGCATCGCGCCGGGTCCGGTGTACACGCCCATGGTCGCTCGCGGCATGACGCCAGAGCGACGTGAGATCAGGGCGAAGGCGGCGCCACTCGGTGTCGAAGGTTCTGCCTGGGACGTCGCCTGGGCGGCGGTCTACCTGGCAAGCGCTGAGTCGCGCTGGGTGACCGGCGTGGTGCTGCCGGTGGATGGCGGCGTCACCATAGTCGGGCCCGCGCGCTGAGGGATGGCCCGCGGACGCCATGAGCGCGCTCCAGGGAAACTCCCGGGCGCTGTTGCGGTGCCGGAGGCCGTGCCCCTTCTTTCCCTGCCAGGCCTCAGGTGTTAAAGGCCGTGAACAACCGCTGATCGAATGCTAGAGTTGCGTGAAATCCGCTCCGGGAAGCGCTTTCTCCGGTCGCCGGTTGTGCAGGGCTGCCCATGATTGTCGTGATCGGCGCCGGCGCCGTCGGTCTCGCCGTGGCCATGGAGTTGGCCGAACATGACGAAGTGGTCGTCATCGAGAAGCACCACTCCTTCGGGCTGGAAACCAGCTCTCACAATAGCGGCGTCGTCCACGCCGGCATCTATTACGCCACGGGAAGCCTCAAGCACCGCCTCTGCCTGGAGGGCAACAGGCTCCTCTACCAGTGGTCGGAGTCCCATAGCGTGCGCGTGAACCGGATGGGAAAACTCATCGTCGCCGTCGACCAGGACGAGATCGAGGCCTTGGAGGGCGTCGCGGCCCAGGCCCGGGCGAACGAGGTGCCGGGCATAAGGCAAGTGACGCGGGAGGAGGCGGCGCGGCTGGAGCCGTCGGTCACCTGTGCCTCCGCGTTCTTTTCCGAGACCTCCGGCGTTGTCGATCAGATGGAGCTCATGCGCTCGCTCGCGGCCGAAGCGGCGGAACGCGGCGCGATGATCGCCTATCAGCACGAGCTTGTTGCCGGTGGACCCGCGAACGCGGGCTTTCAGCTCGAGGTGCGCGACGCGGAGGGCGCGGCGTCGACGCTGCAATGCGCCGCGGTCGTGAACAGTGCTGGCCTCGGCGCCGACAGGGTTGCGGCCGTTCTCGGTTACGGCCTGGAGGGGGAAGGCGAGACGCCGAGATTACTCCAGACCGTGAACAAGGGGCGCTACTACGACATCGTCAACCCGCAAAAGGCCCGCGCTCTGCGCCACCTGGTGTACCCGGTGCCCGAGCAAAACCTGGTCGGCCTCGGCGTCCACGTGACGCTGGACATCGACGGCGGCGTGCACCTGGGCCCGGATACGGAGTGGCTTGACGATGGCGCCGTGCTGGACTACAGCAACGACGACAGCCGGCGCACTGCCTTCTGGCGCTCGGCGCGTCGCTATCTTCGGGCGCTCGAGCCGGGCGACCTCGCCCCGGGCCAGGTCGGCTTCAGGCCCAAGCTGCAGAAGCCCGGCGAAGAGGCGCAGGACTTCCTGATCTGGCACGATCGCGGATACCTGCACCTGGGCGGCATCGAGTCACCGGGGATGACCGCAAGCCTGGCGATTGCACGCCGAGTGCGGGATCTGCTGAGGTGAGGAGTCGGCACATATATGTTGGATTCTGGAATCTGGTGCCCAGTGACGCGCCTCTGGCCAGGTGCCAGCTTCCGAAGTCCACTTCCCTACCATGTCGATGCTAACGCCCCAGATCCTGATCCCTGCGGGCACGTGGAACATCCGCGCGGGCATCACCGCGCAGGACGTTCTGACTGCGGCGCGCGCGGCAGAGGCTGCAGGCATCGACGGCGTGTTCGCGGGCGACCACCTGAGCTTCTTCGGCCTGGGTAACGACGGGCTCATGAACCTGGCGCCGATCGCCGCCGTGACGGAGCGCCTGTTGCTGCGCACGAGCGTCTACATACTCCCTCTGCGCCATCCCCTCCAGGTCGCGCTCCAGTGCGCCATGCTCGATCAGCTCTCGAACGGGCGCTTCACGCTGGGCGTTGGTGTCGGGGGTGAAGACGCGAAGGAGTTCGCGGCCGCGGGCGTCGACCTGAAGACCCGCGGGCGTCGGACCAACGAAGCCCTGAGGGTCATGCGCGCCCTGTGGACGCGGGATCGAGTCACGATTCGCGGGACTTATTTCTCGCTCGAGGATGTCAGCCTCGAGCCAAAGCCACTGCGCGATACGGGTGTGCCCGTCTTCGTCGGCGGCCGTTCCGACGCGGCGCTGCGCCGCGCGGCGCGTTATGGTGACGGCTGGACCGCCATCTGGGTGTCGGTGCGCCGGTTCAAGGAGGCGGCCGAGCAGATCGCCGAAAAGTGTGCTGCACGCGGCCGCTCGATGGATGACTTCGAGCTGGGGTTGCAAGTCTGGGTCGGCGTCCATCCCGAGCCCGACGTCGCGCGCGCGCTCGTCGGCGCCCGCATGGAAGCCTTTTACAACCAGCCGTTCGAATCGTTCGAGCGCTACGTTCCCTCTGGGCCGCCGGAGCTGATCGCCGAACAGCTCGCACCTTACATCGAGGCGGGTTGCCGGCACCTCCACCTGACTCCCGGGGATGGCTCGCCGGCGGAGGTGCTCGAGTCGGCCCTCGCGGTCCATTATGCGTTAAGGAATATCTGCGAGTGACGTTTTCGCCCGAAGGCTGGGGCCGCCGAGACTGGAAAGTCTCGGCTACGTTAGTCGCTGGAAAGTCTTCGCGGCGTATTGAATGGTGGGTTCGCCCGCTGTGAGGCTTCGGGCTAGACTGATCGCGTTCAACGATGAGAAACGCCGTCGCCGAGGTCAAGCCGAGGGCGCAGACGGCCTCGGCGGCCGGGCCGGCCGTCCGCGTGGCCCTGCTCTCGTTCTCACTGTGGGCCGGGCTGATCATCCTCGTCTTCGGCGTCCGCAACGCCTACGAGACCCAGAAGGAGCTGCGCCTCCTCCCTTATCTGGCGTATGACCAGCGGGTCGACTTCGCCTATTTCTATGCGGCCGCCGACATGGTCCGGCATGGCGACGCCTCGGAGCTTTATCCTAAGCACCTCGAATACACCTTCTATCCTCTCGACCCCCTGTTCGGCCAGATCGACGACGAGTATGTGAAAGCGCGGCTCCTGGCGCGCGGAAACTACTACAACCCTCCAATCGTGGCCTACCTCGAGGCGCCCCTCGCTGCCCTGCCCTTTCGACCGGCGTTCTGGACCTTCTCGGCGCTGAGCGGGCTTGCAATCCTGGCTTTCGCCGGGCTCGCCTGGCGCGCGGGGAGGGCCGTCCCGGAAATGGCGGTAATCGTGGCCGGACTCCTCACCTTCCGGCCCGTGCATGAGGCGATCATGATGGGGCACTTGTCGCTGTTCTTTTGCCTGGCGCTCGGCGGTGGGTTCCTCGCGGTGAGGGCCGGTCGCCCGGTGTTCGCCGGCCTCTCGCTTTCGCTGCTGGCGATGAAGCCGCAGTGGGGCGTGCTACCCGCGGCCTACCTTGTGTTCGAGGGCGGCGATTGGGGCGCACTTGCCCGAACAGTCTCGAGGTCGCCAGGCGCCGCACCTCGCGCGGCCGGCGCGCTGTTGAGGGGGCTTGCCGCCAGTGTCGAAGGCCGGGCGCTGGCCGTCATGTTGCTCGCCGGCGCGGTCCTTTTCTTCGTCCCTTTCCTGGCAACGGGCGCCGGCGCTTTCAAGGACTACCTCCAATTTCTGCGCGATTCGGCGGCGATCGACCTCAAGAACGCGCCGCACATGTTCAGCTGGAACGGCTTCCTCTCGAAGCTGATCACCGGCGACCCGCTCAAAGGCCCGGTCCCGGCGCCCAATGCGCCTCTGCTCTACGGGTTGCAGGCGATGACCGTCGTGCTCATGGTCATCGTCTGGATGCGCCGCGACTTCTGTCTCGGGGTCGCGGCCACTGTCATCGCGATGCTGCTGGTCAGCACGCGGTCGGTGTGGTACGACTGGGCGCTCGTGACCGTCGCGGCGGTGTTTCTGGCCCTGCGGCATTACGGACCCAATCTCCGCATCCAGGTCTGGGCGGTTCTCCTCGCGCTGTTCGTGTCTTCATCTCAATCCGTCGGCGCCGTCTTCGCGCCGGACGGGCGCCACGGGAACGAGCATTGGATCACGCAGGCGTTCTTCTCCGTGACCCTGGTTGCCTTCGCGGCGCTGGTCTGGATGGGGGCGGTGGTGGTGTGGGAGTGGCGCAGGGCAGGAATGGTGGATAAGAGGTTGGAAATTACGGGTTAGAGTTTGGAGTAACGCTTGACTGGGAAGGAGCGCTCGTCGCCTCTCTCTCGTTGCCGTGCTCTAGAATAGGCGCGCCTGTGTCTTGGAGAGCGGACGTGGTCGAACGCGTGGGCGGAGGACGACTGGAATGAGCGAACGCTGGCGAGAGGCGTACGAGAGCAAACTGATGTCGCCGGAGGACGCGGTGAAGCGGATCCCGGACGGCGCCAGCATTGTCCAGCCCCTGGGGGCCGGGGAGCCGCCCGCCGTCCTCGGCGCCATCGCGGACGCGGCGCGCCGAGGCCAGTTCAGCCGGCTGACGATGCGGGCATTGCTGCCGTTCGCGGCGACCAAGGCCACGGTGCTGCAGCCTGACCTCGCCAACGTCATCCGCTGGGAGTCGCTCTTCCTCGGTGGCGCCGACCGCGATGCCGTGCAGGCGGGGCGCGCGGGCTTCACCCCCAACTACTTCCACCAGGTGCCGCGCCTGATCAGCGAGTTCATCCCGGTCGACGTCTGTATCGCCCGCGTGTCGCCGATGGACAAGCACGGCTACATGAGCTTCGGCGTCGCCGTTGAGTACACGACCACGGCGGCCCGCGTCGCCAAGACGCTGATCCTCGAGGTCGACGAGCACATGCCCCGCGTCCACGGCCGTTCGTTCGTGCACGTTTCCGAGGCCTCCGCGATCGTCGAGAACCACGTTCCTTTGCCGGCGCTGCCGACGCCGCAACCGAGGCCCGAGGATGACGCCATCGGCCACTACATCGCCGACATGGTCCCGGACGGCGCCACCGTCCAGCTCGGCATCGGTGGTATTCCCAACGCCGTCGCCGGATTCCTGCGCGACAAGAAGGACATCGGCCTTCACACCGAAATGTTCACCGACAGCATGGTCGATCTGATCGAAGACGGCATCGCCAACGGCGTGCGCAAGACCTTCCATCCCAACAAGGCGATCTTCACCTTCGCCGCCGGTTCCGAGCGGATGTACCGCTTCCTCGACGACAACCCCCACTGCGAGTCGTACGAGGTCTCTTACACTAACGCGCCGGAGAACATCGCGCGGAATAACGCGCTCATGTCGGTGAACGCCACCATCGAGGTCGACCTCACGGGCCAGTGCTGCTCGGAGTCGTTCGGGCCCGTTCAGTTCAGCGGCACCGGCGGCCAGGCCGACTTCGCCCGCGGGGCCTTCAACTCGCCCGGCGGGAAGAGCTTCATCGCCTTCTATTCGACCGCACGCGGCGGCGAGATTTCGCGCATCGTGCCAATGCTGGCCCAGGGCGCCGCCGTCACGACCCCTCGGCAGGAAGTGCACTACCTGGTATCGGAGTACGGCGTTGCCCTGCTCAAGGGGAAGCCGGTGCAAGAGCGGGCGAAGGCCCTCATCGGCCTCGCGCACCCGAAGTTCCGTGACTGGCTCAGGGAAGAGGCGAAGAAGATAGGGTACTTGTAATGATGGTGATGGAGTTGGTGGTGGACTTTGGCACGCTCGTCCACCAGAGTCCTCCAGAGCTTTTTCTGCGCGTGAGGTTCGCCAGTGCCTGATGATGCGACCAAGCTGACCGTCCTCTGGGCGACTGACGGCAGCCACCAGGCGGAGAACGCCGTGCCGCTGCTCAAGGAGATGGTTCTACCCGTCGCGAAGCGCGTTGTCGTACTCACGGTGGCGCCCCACGCGTTCTTCGGCGGCGCCCGCCCTGACCCCGCCTTTGTCGCCAAGGTGACCCGCCGTGCCCGGGCGCGGGCAGTGCTGGAGGCGCACCAGGCCGCGGAGCGCGCGGCGCTCGCGCTGGACCCCGAGGTCTCCGTGGATGTCAGCGCGCGCTGGGGCCATCCCATCCAGGAGATTCTGCGCGCGGCGAACGCCGCCAGGGCCGACCTGATCGTGATGGCCGCCAAGGGCCATACGAACCTGCGGCTGCTCCTGCTCGGCAGCGTCAGCCAGGGGGTGGCCCAGTTGACGACTCGCCCCCTCCTCATCGCGCGCCCGGGCCTGCCTGGCGGACAGGCGGGCGCGAAGTCGGTCGGGACGGTGCTTGTCGGTTATCACGGCTCCGGCGCGGCCCGCAAGGCCCTGGCCTTTCTCAGCCGCCTGGCGTTGCCAGCGGCGGCGCGCGTTGTGCTCGTGAACGTGATCGAGCCCTTCACGATTCCCGAGGGCACGCCCGTGTCCTACCGGCGGCAAGCCCTGTCCGAGGCGCACAAGATCAACGAGCGGCGCCACCGCGACGCCGCTCGCGCTTTGAAGGCGCTGGCGGAGCAGATAGGGGCGGCGGGCCGTCAGGCCACATATGAAGTGCTCGCCGGTGACGCCGCCCCTCAGCTCGACGCCGCCGCGCGCAAGCACCACGCCGACCTCATCGTCGTCGGCTCCCGCCGGCCCTCGGCCGCGCGCCACTACCTCCTCGGTAGCACGGCCGAGAAGCTCGTCCGCCACGCCCACACGTCGGTCCTCATCGTGAGGTAATGACTCTCCACGCGGGCCGGCCGTATGGCACTGGACGCGTCACGATCGGTCCGGCGTTCATCGAGGAGTTCGTCCAGGCTCGGGTCGACGCGGACGTGGCGAGCTCGGTGTCCAGGTGGCCTGCCCTGGCCGCGGAACGCGCGGACATCTACCTTTTCGCCGTTCGCACGGGTCACGAACTCGTCGGTCAGATCTTCCTGCACGACATTGAGCCGAAAGCCAGGAGTTCTCTTATCGCCTACCACCTGTTGCGACCCGAGCTGCGTGGCCGCGGCGTCGGAGCGAGAATGCTGCGACTTCTACTGCGGTTCGTGCGCGACGAGACCAACCTCGACAGACTCGTCGTCATAACCAGCAAGGACAACCTGGCCTCGCAGGGTGTTGCACGCAAGAACGGGTTCGTCGTCGAAGGCGCGCCTCGGGAGGATCCGGAGAACGGCGTCGTGCTCGCATACCAGGTCAAGCGCCGGGGAGAGCCGGCCGAGAGGGCTACAGCCCCAGCTTCCCCGGATTGAGGGTCCCCGCGGGGTCGAGCGCGGACTTGATCCGCTGGAGGAGAGTCATGGCGGCGCCGTGCTCACGTCCTTCGACTGGCTCAGGATGGACAAATGAAGCGTCCGGCTTGTCCATCCTGAGGTTCTCGAAGGACGGGGCCTGAGCCCCGCCAGTGCCGCGTATATCACGATCATGACCTCGAGGGCCCGCCGGTGTCGGCGGCGAACCGGGAGCCGAGAGGGCTACAGCCCCAGCTTCCCCGGGTTGAGGATCCCCGCGGGGTCGAGAGCCGATTTGATGCGCTGGAGGACCGTCATGCCGGCGCCGTGCTCGCGCGCCATGAGGTGGGCGTAGCGCAAGCCGACGCCGTGGACGTATTCCATCGAGCCGCCGAGGTCCTGGGCCGCCATCAGCAGCGTGTCGACGACTTCAGCGACGCGCTCGCCGCCGACATCTTCGGGCGGCCCAACGAGGACGGCAGAAAACAGCTCGGGCGCCGTCCACAGCCCGCACTCAAGGAGGCCGACACCGGCGGCGCGGGTGTCGGCGTGGCAGCGGGCGCGGAACTCGATCACCCTGGACGCCGGCAGGGCGACGTGAACGTAGTCGAAGCCCCTGCGTCTCGATGGGTTCTCACGCCGGCGTGGCCGGCCGAAGCGTTCGGGGATGACGTGGCGGTCGTCCCAGAACCGGTGGACCTCGGGCTCGGAGACGGCCTTTGCCTGGTGCGAGCGCGCGATTGTCGTCGCCCGGGCCACCGACGCTTCCACCTCCTCGAGAAAGCCCTCGAATCCCAGATAGAGGCAGGGGGGCTCCTCGCCGCGCGGCGCTCGGTCGGGCCAGGGGGAGGCGTGCTCTTCGCCGTAGTCGAGCAACGATGGCCGGAGCCCGAGACGGGCGATTTCGCGGATCACCTCGAAGCCTTGCTCGAAGGTTTCGAAGCGGAAGCCGAGGAAAGCCTCGCGGTCGGGTACGGCGAACGCGCGCAGCGCCGCCGCTGTGATTACGCCGAGCGTGCCTTCGGCGCCGGCGAATAGGCGCATGTAGTCCGGCCCCGCGGAACGGCGCGGCACCGCGGGCGTGCGGAAGAGGGTGCCGTCGGCGAGGACAACCTCCAGCGCGACCATCTGGTCGGCGATACCGCCGTAGCGTCCGCCTTTGTAGCCCAGGCCGTTGGTGCTGATCGGGCCGCCGGCGCTGGCGACGGGGAAGGTCCAGGGGTCGTGGCCCAGACACAAGCCCTGGGCACGCAGGGCGGCGTCTATGTCGGCGAGCACCGCGCCGGCGCCAGCCCAGACCAGCCGGTCCTCCGCGCGGACCTCGATCGCGTTCAACCGCGAGGTGTCGAGAACGATCGTCGTTGCGGAAAGGGTGCGGGCGCCGCCCATCAGTCCCGTTCCGGCTCCGTACGCGACTACGGAAACGCCGGCCTCGGAGGCGAGAGCCAGGACGCGGGCGACCGCGTCGGCCCGGTCCGGGCGGACCACCGCCAGCGGCGTCACGGGTCCAGCCACCCGGCCGCGCTGACTGAGCGCGTCCGTAGACGCCTCTTGGAGCGCCTCCGGCGACAGATCGACGGCGTCGGCCCCCAACTCGGCGGAAAGCCGTTCGATGAGGGCTGGGGTCGAGGTCGCGGGACTCAGATGAATCCTCGCAGTTCAGGTCCGATCACAGCCGCGCCTTCCCGGCCGCTCAATCTGGTTCTACATCGAGTTCGAGTTCGAGTTCGAGTTCGAGTTCGCCGAGGGCCTCCTTGACTAGGGAGTCCTCGCGGTTCAGTCGCGTAACCCTTACGGGCGTGCCGGCATTGCCGATAGCCTCGTACTGCTCGAGCACGCCGCGCCGGACGAAGTCGTTGAGCTTACCGGGAACCAGCTGCGGGATGATGATGTAGTTGTTGCGAGGGTCTGACACATAAGTGACGAGGTAGCGGAACGTGGGCAGGATTCCCGGTTTTCGAGACACCTCGTAGTTATTGATGACGCGAATGACCTTGACCTCGTCGATTTCGACGTCCTCGAGGGCGATGGCGTCGAGTGGGTCCTCGTTTCCCGCGGCGCGGACGAGGTCCCGACTGATGGTGCCGGGAACCCCGGCGATCACCACCTCGCGGTCGAGCCGGTTTCTCAGTCTGGCAACGATGCGTATGTAATCGCTGTCGCCGGCCATCAGCACGAAGGTCTTGATATTAGGCCGGTCCTGGCCGACTTCGAAGAGGTCGAAGATGATGTTGCTGTCTACGGTGCTCTGCGTCAGCGCTCCGCGCTGCTTGGTGGGGCAGTCGAACCGTTCGACGCCAAAGGCGCGCAGGTCAGATTCCAATCGTGCGAGGTGGGGCTGGCTGAAATCGCCGTACGCGCGGGCGAAGCTGATAGGGCCGTACTTTCGCGCCTTATCAACCCAGCTCGGTGCGTCGGGTGCCTGCTGAAACTTGTTCCAGAGGCCGGTGGTTATGTTTTCCAGGTCGATGAATAAGGCGACTTCGTTACTCACCGTCCGTCTCCTTTCGAAACGGCGGTCGGGAAGGTATGCAGCTGTGAAGGTGCGATGCCCCCTGCGGGCATTTCGAGGCGATGGTAGCACAGCCGGGAGAGCGAGCACTCTCTTCCGGAGGCCCGCGTGTTCAGCGCGCGGCCAGCGGCGCCTTGCGACGAGCGAAGGTCCTGAGGACTGAGGACACGCGCTCGACCTCGGGCTCGGTCATTTCCGGGAACATGGGGATGGTGAGGACCTCGTCGCAGAGACGCTCGCTGACGGGCAGGCTGCCTCGGCCGTAGCCGAAACCGGCAAAGGCGGGCTGTACGTGAAGCGGTTCGGGCCAGTAGATGTCGGTGCTGATACCGGCGGCTTCGAGCGCCTTGCGCAGGCCATGGCGCTCCGGGGTTGCAACCACGTAGAGGTAAAAGGAGGGGGCCGCCCAGGAAGCCCAGGGCGCTGGTCGCACGGAGGTGCCGGCAAGAGCGGTTTCGTATCGTCTGGCGATCGAGCGGCGGCGGTCGTTCCAGCTGTCGAGATGAGGCAGGCGCGAGCGCAGGACAGCCGCGTGGATCTCGTCCATGCGACTGTTCAAGCTCGATTCGGCGCTGTGGAAGCGGGGTTCCCAGCCGTGATTCCGGAGCAGGCGGAGGCGGGCGGCGACCGCCGCGTCGTTGGTTACCACGCCTCCAGCGTCGCCGAAGGCGTTGAGGTTCTTAGTGGGGTAGAAGCTGAAGCAGGAGGCGGTACCGACAGACGCAACCTGCCCATCCTTGTAAAGCGCCCCGTGAGCTTCGCAGGCGTCTGCAATCACCGGCAGGCCGCGGGCCGCGGCAACCGACAAGACGGCGTCCATGTCCGCCGGGTGGCCGTAGACGTGAACAGGCAGGACGGCTTTTGTCCGCGACGTTATCTTTGCTTCCAGGAGGCCGGGATCGAGCGTGTATGTCGCCGGGTCCACGTCGACCAGAACAGGTGTGGCGCCGAGATCGACAACGGCGTCCAGCGTGGCGCTTAGCGTGAAGGCGACGGTGATGACCTCGTCGCCGGCTTCCACTCCGACGGCTCGCAGCGTCAGATTGAGCGCGGAGGTCCCGTTGGCCAGGGCGACACAATGCTCGGCGCCGCAGTAGGCGGCGAACTCCTGCTCGAACGCCTTCACCTCGGGTCCGCCCATGAACCACCCGGATTCGACCACGCGGGCCAGGGCGGCGTCGACCTCCGCCTTGGTGTTCTGGTACTGGCGTTTGAGGTCGAGGATCGGTATGCGCGACGCGCTCACCAGTAATGCTCGCGATAGTTCGTGAAATAGCCGACGCTGCGTTCGAGCCCCTCGCGCAGCGGCACTTCTGCGCGCCAGCCCGTCACCTCAGCCATCTTGCGCGTGTCGGCCACGTAGTCGCCGATCTCGATGCGGCGGGCGTCCTCAGGGAAGGGCACGTACTCGATATTCCCGCGGCCCGTGATCTCGATCAGGAGATGCGCGATCTCTCCCAGCGAGACGGGGTTCTCCGAACCGAGGTTGAAGGCCTGGCCGATGGCCCCGGGAGTCACGGCGGCGACGAGGTGAGCGCGGACAACATCGTCCACGTACACGAGGTCCCGAACCTGGGTGCCGTCGCCGTAGAGCCTGAAAGTACCGCCCTCGACGGCGAGTCGGACGAACCAGTTGATGAAGCCCTGGCGGTGGTGCGCGACGAGCATCCGCGGACCATAGGTGTTGGTCAGGCGCAGCGAGAGCGTTTTCAGACCATGTGCGACGTGGTAGGCGACATGGTACATATCACCGGCCGCCTTGTTGGCGCTGTTGACCTCGGTGGGCAGCAGAGGGTGGGTCTCGCTTACGGGCGTGGACTGGATCAGTCCGTATTCACTCCGGGTCCCTGAATACACGACCCGGGCTTCCGGGGCGCACCTGCGGATCGCCTCGAGGACAACCAGGTGGCCGCGCACGTTAACGTCGAGGTCGTGGAAGGGGTCGTTGAGGCTGTCCAGGTGGCTGACGCTGGCGGCCATGTTGAATACGAAGTCGCAGCCCGCGACCGCGTCGCTGATCGCCGCGTCGTCGCGGATGTCGGCGATGCGGACATCGACCTTGCCCTCGATCCCTTCGAGGTTGAAGCGATTGCCGCCCTGGCCGGGCGATAAGGAGTCGACCACGGTGACCCGGCTACCGAGGAGGGTCAGAGCGTGGACGAGATTGCTGGGAATGAAGCCGAGGCCGCCCGTCACGAGCGACCTCGTTCCGCGGTAGGCTTCCAGGCGCGGCTCTGAGACGAAGGCGGCCGGATCGGGAGAACGAAGGCCGGCCGGGTTCACGGTTTCCTCGCCAGGGCGATGAACGAAAGGCCGAAGGGTAGCCGGAGGCGAGCGAGCAACAGTGACTCCGCCGAGAGGACAGCCGTCAACACCGCGTTCAGGGGAGCCGGGACTGGCCGGACGTCGGAGTTCGTCCGCGGCGCGTCCTTGCGCACTTTCGCGAGCAGCCTGCGCGCGAGTGCGACCGGGAAGAGAAGCGTGTTGGCGTAGGTCGTGCGCAGCGGCCGGAATCCCGCGCGTTCGAGCTTGTCGACCATCTCCCGTGCAGAGTAGCGGTGCTTAGTGTGAAGGACAACATCGTGGGGCCCGTGGAGGAACTGAAACGCTGGCACGCGCACGAGAAAGCCGCCCCCTGGTTTGAGGACGCGCCACAGTTCCCGCAGAGCCGTCTCGTCCTCCGGCGCCGGCAGCTGACAGACGACGTCGAAGGAGGTGACGAGGTCGAAGGTGCTGTCGGCGAAAGGGATCGCATCGATGCTTGCCACCAGTATCCGCCCCGCCTGCCGGGTCTTGTACATCTCGGCCGCCTGTCTGGAGAAGTCGAAGGCCGTGACCTCGCCGTATTGCTCCAGGAGATGCAGAGAGCCGCCCGTGCCGGACCCCGCATCCAGGACCTTCAACGGGCGGCCATTCGCCGTGTCATGCGCGGGGTTTGGACGCGCTCCGTTGTCCAGGTCGCGCCTGATCAGGCGATCGCTGATGCGGCGCATACCCACGTACCACCAGTACGTGTCCTCGAGATGGAACATGTACTCGTATTCGGTGGGCTCCAATGTGCTCAGCCCGAGCCGGTTGTCGCGGCCTCGACCTCCGCTTGTTGAGCCTGGCGGACGAGGTGGCGCGTGCGCCGCTTTTGCTCCTTCAGGAGCACGAGTCGCAGGTACCAGCGTGAGACACCGATGAGGGCGCGGGCGATGCGGCGCGGCTTGAAGAACTGCGACGTCCCGTAGGCGCGGGCGTAGTGATGGACCGGAACTTCGACCATCCGGTAGCCGCCGTCCTTGAGCTTGCGCACGAGCTCAATGCAGATCGCGCCGTCGTTGGACTCGAGGTTGATGCGGTCGAAAACGCAGCGGCGCAGAAGACGAAAGTCGCAGTCCACGTCGCGGATAGGGAAGGCGAACATGACGCGCGTAATCCTTTGATAGAGGCCGCCGACAAGATGGCGGTACCAGGGGTCCTGGCGAGAGATCTTATAGCCGTTGACCACGTCTATGCCGGGGGTCATCGCCGCCGCCAGGACTGCGATCTCGGTCGGATCGTACTGACCGTCGCCATCGGTGTAGAAGACGTAGTCCTTCGCCGCTACGCGGAAGCCGCTGCGAAGGGCGCCGCCGTAGCCCCGGTTCCGGCCGTGCTCGATCAGGCGCAGCGCCGGCATCCCCGCCTGTAGGTCCCGCACGACCTCCCGGCTGCTGTCCTTGCTGCCATCGTCGACGACGATCACCTCATAGTCGTCGGTGATCGTCCTGAGTGACGCTTCGACGGCACGGACGAGGCCGGCGATGGTGTTCGCGTCGTTGCAGCAGGGAAAGAAGGCCGAAACGCTTGAGAGCTTCGGCCCGGTGGCGCCGGACAAACAGATCCTCCCTGGGCGGATTACCCGCGCATTCTGCCAGCGAGCAGTTTGCCGGTCAATGCGGGCTATGCACCGTCTATACTAGCGTCTGGTGACGGAGGTCGAACCCAAGCAAGCGTATCGGGAAGCCTACGAGACCTGGCAGAAGCACCTTGCCGGCCTCCACGAGGTCTTCCTCGACGGTAAGCGGCTCGACGCTGTCCGACTGAAGGGCCTTCTCAACCGCGAGAGCCGCGCGAAGCGCCGTTACGACCGTGCGCGCCTTCGCCTACTCGGCATCGAAGAAGAGGACATCATCGACGACGGTGAGGACGAAGGCGGCTGACGCCCGGCAATCCTTTCCTTGCCCGGCGGGCGGCCCCAGCCTAGAATGAAGTTGCGCCGTGGATTCCGATTTTAGCCCCGATCTTGGCATCGATGCGTCTGAGGTCCTTTCAGTCGTGAATACGGCCGAGGTCTTCGTCGTCATGTTTCAGCACTTCGAGCGACGTCTGCTGGTGGATGCCCGGACGGCGGGGAGCGAGGGACCGCTGATTCGGGTGGTGAACCGCGTGCGTAACGCCGATGAGCGTTTCAGAGACCTACGCCGGATGCGCCCCCGCTTTCCGGCTCCTGAGCGTATCGTCGCTTTCCGGTGGCCGCGGTCGGTTCGGACCCTGGTCGCATGCGGTATTTGGCAGGCGATCGAGGACCGCATCCGCTCCCTTGGCGCCGCGGCTTCGACCTGTCAGGCCGTTCTGGCAGAGCTCGAGTTCGAGCAGCGCCAGGAAGAGCTAAACGCCGTCCGCGGCAACGAACCCTACCGCACGATCTGGGCAGAGAACCCATCCTAGTGCGGACGATCGACCTCCGAAGCGACACCGTCACCCAACCCACGCCCGCGATGCGCGAGGCCATACTGCGCGCCGAGGTGGGCGACGACGTTTACGGCGAGGACCCCACCGTGAAGCGCCTGGAGGCTCTGGCGGCCCAGCGCGTGGCTAAGGAAGCGGGCCTCTTCGTCGTAAGCGGCACGATGGGCAACTTCGTCTCGCTGCTCACCCACTGCAGGCCCGGCGAGGCCGCCGTCGTCGGCAGCGAAGCACACATCGTTCACCACGAGGCCTGGAGCCAGGCCGGGCTTGGCCAGATCACGTTGCTCCAGGCCCGCAACGACGCCCGTGGCGGTCTCGATCCAGACGAAGTCAGGAACCTGGTCCGGACTGAATCGGCCGAAGAGCCCAGGATCGCCGCGATTTGCGTCGAGAATACTCACAACCGCTGCGGCGGCGCCGCGATCCCGGCCAGCGCGATCGCCGCGATCGCCGCCGTCGCCCACGACGCCGGCGTCGCCTTTCACATCGACGGCGCCCGCATTTTCAACGCCGCTATCGCCCTGGAGACGACTCCAGCGGCGCTCGCCGCCGAGGCCGACTCGATCACGTTCTGTCTCTCGAAAGGGCTTTCCGGCCCAGCCGGCTCCCTGGTCTGCGGCAGCGAAGAGTTCATTCGCCGCGCGCGCCGTTCGCGCTCCATGGTGGGCGGTCAGATGCGGCAGGTGGGGATGATCGCCGCCGCCGGGATCGTTTGCCTCGAGGAGATGGTCGACCGGCTGGCCGATGACCACGCCAACGCCCGTGCCCTCGCAGGCGGCCTGGCGACTATCCCGGGCTTACGCCTCAATCCTGAGGCGGTCGATTCCAACATCGTGATCTTCGACCTGGAAGGAATCGACGCGGCCCAGTTTCGCGAGCGGCTGCGAGAGCGGGGAGTCCTGGCGACGGGCGTCCCGCCCCACGTCCGCATGGTTACCCACCATGGCATTGATCGCGCAGACATCGACGAGGCTCTCGAGCGCGTGCGCGAGGCGGCCTCGTCGCTCCTGTGATCCGGAGGGCACCGCCTCTTCGCCTGTTCGCGCTGTTCCTGTTCGTCGTCGGCTGTGGCGGCGGTTCCTCCGTGGCCACCTCGGACATCGTCTCCTCGATTCCGTGGACCGGCAGCGAGACTCTGAAATACGTGCTGAAGGACCGCGACGGCAGGGAAGTCGGTAAGGCGGAGCTCGCCATCTCGCGTGAGGGCCTGACCACGCGTCTCTCACAGAGCTTCAGCGATGCCGACAGCAGCGACGAGACATCGGTCGTGGTCGACGCTTCCACGCTGAAGCCAATTTCGGGCACACGCACGATTACCACTCCCACCGACAAAGAAGAGCTCTCGGTCACGTACTCTTCGGAAGGCGCGCTGATCAAGCAGGGTGACAGGCAGAGCGGCCTGAGCGTGCCCGAGCACTCCTACGACAACGACATGTCCCTGTTTCTGTGGCGGACCCTGCGTTTCGAGCGGGGCTACTCGGCGGCCTACGTCACGATCATCACCAACCGCCGCAGCCGTCAGACAGTCGAACTGAAGGTATTCGGACTCGAATCCGTGACGGTGCCAGCAGGCCGGTTCGACGCCTGGAAGCTCGATATCAATGCACCCGGCGCCAGGCAGACAGCCTGGTTCGCGGATACACCGTCGCGCCCTCTCCTGAAGTACGACAACAGCCGCGGCACGATCTTCGAGCTACAGTCCGGCCCCTGATTTCCTTACCGACGTCAGCGGAGCTCACTCATGACGGCGCCCATCGGATCGGGCCCCTCGACCTCGTCGAGTAGCGCCGGTCCGATCGCGCCCAGGTAGAGGAACTTCGTGGCCGCAATGGAGAGGCCCGTCGGGTAGACCAGCGCCATAGCGGCTGTCAGCATGAAAAACGATTGCTCGTTGAGATTGGGATCGAACTTACCAGTAATTGGATTGAAGGGTCCTTCGTAGGTAGAGGAGTTATCGACGGTTACCGCGTACGCCCAACCGATCGCGATCCATAGAAGAATCCCGAGAGCTCCGATGAAGATATGAGGCTTGCGGACGAGGAACGGCTCGCGGGTCCTGGCCCGAACGCCGCGAAGCCCTGTGACACCGGCCGTCACCAGGGGAAGGGCGAAAATCCAGGCGCCGACAGTGGGCGTCCAGCTGTGATAGCCAACGCCGTTCGCTGCGCCTCTGGCCAGGAGGCCGCTAATAGCGAGGCAGACCGCCGTAGCGACACAGGCCGCGGGCATGAGCAGGAGCAGGGAGCGCGAGAGTGGTTTCACACGGTTCGCTCCGACGGCGACGCCATCGGCGCCGAGCAGGGTATGGCCGGCAGCAACTTACGTGGTGCATTCTATCGCATCCACGGGAATAGAGCTTACCTCCACAGGCAGCCGCGGCGCTCGGCCTGAGCATCCGCCTCGAGGGTGACGATGCGGTCGCGATACTGACCGTCGCGACGCCAGGCGAGGCCGAAGCCCTCGGCGACAAGAGTGGCGTCGACCATCTGGCCGTCGGGAAGCAGGACGTAGCGCAGAAGGCGGCCGAAATCGTCGCGGTCACGGGCGTCCGGCACGAGCAAGACGCTCTTTCCGACCAGGGCGTCGTTTCGGTCGGTGGCCTCGCGGTAGCAACGGTTGCCGCGCTCGGGCGTGTCGACCCCGAAGTAGCGAACGACGTCACGCCTGCCGTTGATGATGACGTTGAGCGTGTCGCCATCGACGACGCCGTCGACTTTCGCGGCTTCGAGCTGGTCGAGCGTTATGCCGGGCGGCAAGGGGAGCGTGATGGGGACGGCAACGATCTCGGGCCGGCGGGCGTCCTTGCCGGCGAGGAAATAGGGAATGCCCGAGACAAGGACTACGCCGGCGAGAATGCTCAGGAGGTAGACCCAGGCCGGCCTCCGCTGGAACGAGAAGGCGCGCATCACCCCAGGGCCAGCGTCCGGCCGGCGGCGACAAAGGCCGCATAACCAATCGGCGCGGGCGGCAGAGGCGGCCCCAGGCCGTCGACGAAGGCCAACGCCAATCCACGATAGCGCTGGCGATCACCGACCGCGAGGCCAACGGCGGCAGGCTGCGGGGCAAAGGCGGCTGCCCATTCAGTGAGGTCGGCCTTGACCTGCCAGTCGTACGTCTCCGCCGGCGCCGCCGCGAGAAGGCATACGGCGTTAGCGCGCCGCGCGGGCATCACACCTTCAACGCGCGCGTCGATGCCGGATAACCCGGCCAGCAGCGGCCCGACTGTGCTCTGGAGGAAGGCCGCGTAAGCCGGGTCGGTCCCGAAAGACTCCAATTCGAAGAGATTCCCGAGGACGAAGAAGAGCACCACGTCGGCGTCCGAACCCGGCAGGGTTTCGATGGCGCCCCCGGACATCACGCCGGGCAGAGCTGAGAGGCGGCCCGCGGCCCGGAGGAGCCGCCGTCGCTGCGCCGTACCGACGCCTGGCTTCAGGGCTATGAAGTCGACATCCAGGAGGGGCGCCGTCACAGGGGCTCGCGCGGCGGGCCCGGCGGGTGATAGACGGGGCGGCGCGCCCGGTCGGGCGGGGCCCAGCGGTCGTGATCGTCGTCGCCGGACGGGGCCCCGCGCGGCTGAGTCGTCGCCGGCGGCCGCGTTCTCACCGGCGCGGACCAGGGCGGCTCGACGGCTTCCTTCCTGGCAGGCGAAAACGCCCGTGGTTCCTCGAGCAGAGCACCGTCCGATAGCTCGATCACGCGATGTGCCCGGTCCATAACCAGACGGTCGTGCGTGGTCGTGACGATTGTCACGTTCTCACGGGCGACGATTTCGACGAGCAAGGTGAAGATCGAGGCTGCCGTCATCGAGTCCAGCTCGCCCGTGGGCTCGTCGGCAAGAACGATCGCCGGCCGGTTCGCCAGCGCGCGGGCGATCGCAACGCGTTGCTGCTCGCCGCCGGAGAGCTCGTAGGGCCGGTGGCTGGCCCGGCGCGTGAGGCCGACCATTTCCAGCACCTCGGACGCGCGGCGCCCACGCTCGCGGATGCCGGCGCCGGCGATGCGCAGGGCGATCTCAACGTTCTCGTAGGCGGAGAGCAGGGGCAGCAGGCCGAAGGACTGAAACACAAAACCCAGCTTGTGCCGTCGCAGGTCGGTGAGCTGGGACTCGTTCATCGCGGACACTTCGAGACCATCGACCACGACGCGGCCGCTGGTCGGCCGGTCAAGGCCGGCGATCATGTTCAGAAGCGTCGTCTTTCCCGAACCGGAGCGGCCGATGATTGCCAGGAAGTCGCCCGCGTCGACGTCGAGCGACACGTCGCGCAGGGCGTAGATCGTCTGGTCCGCCACCCGGAATTCACGGCTGAGGTGCTCAATTCTGATGATCGGACCTTCGCTCACTCGGCAAGGTCCTCGGGGAGGCGTGCGGACTCGGAGTAAACCTCAACATGGTTGCCTTCAACGCGAAGGCGGGCTCGCTCGCCGATCGCCAGACGTTCCAGATTCTCACGCGGAATCTGGAGACGCCCCGAGCGGTCGACCACCGCGTACTCCTCGTGATAGACAAACGCCTCGCGCCCCTGGAAGCGCACGCGCCGGAAGCTCTCGGTGCTGATCTTGCCGTCGCGGATGGCGACGACGCGGTTGACCTGGTTAGCGATCGCTGGGTCGTGCGTGACGACGACTATGGTCACGCCCATCTCCTCGTTGAGGGCGCGCATGACGCCAAAGATCTCGGCCGCGGTGTGCGAGTCCAGCTCACCCGTCGGTTCGTCGGCCAGGAGGAGGGGCGGGTCGTTCGCCAGGGCGACGCCGATCGCCACGCGCTGCTGCTCGCCGCCCGAGAGCCGGTCGGGCTTGGCGTCCATGCGGTCGCCCAACCCCACGGCCTCCAGGAGAGCGCGCGCGCGTCCCCGCGCGGGTCCCGGCTCAGTGCCTTCGAGGATCATCGGCAGCTCGACGTTCTGGACAGCCGTGAGATAAGGAATCACATTTCGGGAGGTCTGCTGCCAGACGAACCCGACTTCTCGCCGGCGATAGTCGACCAGGTCCACAGGAGTCATGGTCAACAGATCGCGGCCTCCGACCCAGGCGCGTCCGGCGCTTGGTACGTCGAGGCCGGCCAGGATGTTGAGGAGGGTGGTCTTACCGGACCCGGACGCGCCGACAATCGCCATTAGCTCCGCGCGCCGCACCTTGAGATCGAGGCCGCGGAGGGCCACGACCTCCAACCCCTCCTGCTTGTAAATCTTGAAGAGGTCTTCGCAGAGGATGTAAGGGTCTTCGTCGTGGCGTGTTGGGGAGAGGCCTGGCTGCTCGAGGTCTGTAGTCATCTGGAGCTAGGTCTCACCGATCCGGAGTACTCTGTGCAGGGCCAGGCGGGAGTAAAGTAGCACGACGATTCCAATGGTCACAAGGAATGCGGCCGCCAGGATGGCCAGGGCGGTCGCCGCGGTGGACCAACTCACGTGTAAGAGCATCGGTGGCAAGACGCTGTCGCCCGTCTCGGTGACGCCCATGTAGCGGATCATGAGGCGGCCGAGCCGGAGGCCCATAAGCGAGCCGGCGAGCATCCCCAGACCAATAACGAACACCTGCTCGAAGCCGACGACCGCCGCGATCTGCAGGCGGGAGAAGCCCATGGTCCTGAGGACCGCGAACTCCAGCGTTCGCTTCTGGGCCGTCAAGTAAGAGTAGATCAAAAAACCAATCGCGCTCAGGATTAGGATCGCCGCGAAGCTAAGGAAAAGAATTCCTTCCCATCCTGCCGCAACCAGTGGGTCCTTCTTCTGCGCCTGCCTCAGCTCATTCAGATTGAAGGCGGTCGCGATCAGTTTGTTTCCCTGGAAGGCCTCGCTGACGCGTGCGTCTGTCTCGGCTCCGGACTTGATCCAGATCTCATCTGCGTAGGTGGTGGTGCTACGGGGGTTGCGGTTGAGCGCGGTCATGAGTCGGTCGACGTTGGCGACAAGAGCGGGATCGTCGCGGGAGGCGGCAAGTGTCGGGAAGAGCTTGAAAGTGCCGGCGATCTCCACTTCGACATACGTCCCGGTGACGTAGAGGTTCGTCCTCGCGCCCGGCCCCAGTCCTGTCTCGCGGACGAACGCCTCGCTGGCGAAAACGGCGAGAGGACGGCCTTCGCCGCGCACGCGCAGGCCGTGGGTCACCGGCTGACCTGGCACCGGGCGCCAATCCACCTGGACGGCGAAGCCGCCGGCGTTCGAGGGAGCCTGACGCAGCTCGTCGCGCAGCGGCTCGGCGACCAGGCCGCCCAGTATCTCCCAGGCATTGATCTTCTCGAAGTCGGCGCTGACCCGCGCGCCCGTCAGCCCGGCGAAGTGGCGCTCCGGGTCGTTCAGCAGACGCTCGACGGGCAGCCCCGGTGTCAGCGAGGCGGTGGCGCTGGTCTGGAGGTCGTCGAACTGCACGCTGCCGCTGAGGGCGGAGACCCGGCTGATAAAGCGGATCGAGATCGACTGAACGGTCAGCGGGGCCCGGGGTGGCGCCTCTCCGAAGAAGCCGGCAGCGCCCGGCTGCGGCCGCGTCAGGTCTGCCACGATGAAACTCCAGCCGGGCAGTAGCTCCGATCCCCCGTCTGGACCGAGTATGTACGTGAAGTAGCGGCCTGCGGCGTCGCGCACCTTCAGATCGAAGCCCACGCGCCCGTTGAGTTCGACGGGCTTAACCCAGAGACCGGCCCAACGAGAATCGGCCGGCAGCTCTATGCCGGGCGTAGCCTCGGAGTCTTTGCCAAGGGTTTCGAGGATCGAGTCAAGACTCTGGTTGGAGAAGTCGCCCCGAAAGAAGGCGACCTGTCCGAACGTGGCCGGGTCGATGCCCAACAAGTGGAAGCCCGTACGCTGGAATCCGATGCCCTGACTGCCGTCCGCCCGGAATGCGACGCTGACGGCGTCGGCGCCCAACCGGCTCCTGGCGGTCGCCGGGAACTCGGTGGGCCCGGGCGCCTCGAATCGGCGGATACCTTGAAGGCGCAGCTCCGACCCGGACTGGTACGCCGCCCGGTCTTCATAGCTCTGGTTCACGGTGGCGCCGAAGCTCGCCGCGAACATGCCGACGGCCGTAGCCAGCATGAGGAGAAGGACGAGCCGGGAGTAATGCAGCGGATTGCGCACCAGCTGCCACATTCCGATGAGCACCGCGGTCCCCTGAGCGCGCGCAACGGCCCAGGTGGCCGCGCGCAGAGCGAGAGGGAAGAGGCGCAGGAAGACTATCCCGACGGTGAGAATGAAAAACGCGGGCGTCATGAGCGAAATTGGGTCCGCCGACTGCTCGCCGAACAGCTTTTCGGTCACGAGGCTGCCCCGGCGGTTGAGCTGGTAGAACAGGAGCGCGCCCAGGCCCACGAGGGCGAGGTCGAGATAGTAGCGCGTAAACGCCGGCTGTTTAGGGGGGCGCGCGGACTGCGTCTTGTACTGGACGACAGTCTTGCGCGTGGCTTGATAAGCGGGCCACAGCAACGTGGCGTAGGCCAGAAGAGCCCCGCTGAGCGCCCAAAAGTACGCCCCGCCGCTGAGGCGCACCGACAGATAAGCTCCCTCGCTCAGGTCGCGGAACGACGGGGTTTTGCCGAGAAGGCTGATAGCCAGCGCCGCCAGAGGAGGGCCCGCGGCCAGCGCCAGGACCATGATCGCCAGGCCCTCGATGACGTAAATCTGCATAACCTGGGCCGTGGTGGCGCCGCGGCTCTTGAGGAGGGCAATCTCCGACGACTGGCGTTCCACCAGCATTGTCGAGACCATGAACAGGTAGTAGAGGACGATGCCGGCGATCTGGAGCACGAGGACCAGAAGCGGGATGCGCGTGAAGAAGAGCTTGTCGTGGAAGGCCTTGAGGACCGCCGGCAGCTCGGTCACCGTCGCGGTCCGCTCGATATTGCCGGCGAGCTGCCGCTCCAGGTTCTCGACCGAGCTGCGGACGCGCTCGGCGTTGCGGGCGTCTATCTTCTTCGCGTTCAGGTAAGCCATGCTCCAGAAGTCGCTGGACATCGTTGGGAGGTAGTTCGTGACCGCGTCGAAGTATGTCCCCTCGGCGACGAAGAAGGGCAATGTCTCCCAGCGCTGACTGGGGAAGTCGAAGAAGTCGGTCTGGCCGAGCCAGTAAGTCTCCCTGGGGTCGATAGGCTCGATAAGCCCAACCATGATCGCGCGTACGGGCGCTGCTTCCGGGCGCCAGAAAGGATGCAGGTCGAAACGGTCGCCGAGATTGATGCCAAGACGGCGGGCGGTCGAGGCGCCCATCGCGACCTCGATCGAAGGCGCCCTGTCGCCGGATGTGGTAGCCACGGGCAGCGCACCCTCGACGATGCGGATGTGGGCGTCCATCTCGGTCATGAACTGAAGGTGGGAGCGGCGACGGCCCTCGTCCGGGTCGACGGCCGCGCCGGGAGCGGTGGGAAAGAAGGTCGCACTGCGAGCGGCCCAGGTCTGCCCGGTGAGGAGCGGACCGAGGGCGCCGCGCTCCGCGTTGTCGATGAACTCCTTGTTCTTGCGGTAGATATCGTCCCGAGAGAGCTGCGACGTGCTGCGTACGAGGACATTAAGCTTGTCGGGACCCTTCTCCCGCAGGGCGAAGGAGAGTCCGAGGTCGCGGATGGCGTTGGTGTAGATGGAGGTTGTTGACATAAGGGCGGCAGCCAGCACAGCCCCGATGACCACGGCGGTCAGAAGGCGCACGTTCGCCCGCACGCGGCGGGCGACTATGGGGATCACGCTGAGGAATGTGTTCATCCAGGCCTGAACATTCTATATGGCCGTCAGCGGTCAGCAATCGGTGGTCAGCGACTAGCGACGGTCATCGCTGGCGCACGGTCAGTTCAGCGCCAGAGGGTAGGGAATGCGGACAGCGATGAGCACGCGAGCGAGGGGTGTTATCGGCCCGGGCGAAAAGACTCCGCCGATCACCGACTACTGATCGCTGGAGCCTGACGGCTGGCCGCTGCCAGCTAGACTTATAATTCGGCCGTGAACCTCTCTCCGCAGCGCCCGCCACGGCTGGCGATCTTCGACGGCCACGGGATCATCCATCGTGCTTACTACGCGCTGAAGGACAACCCTCTGGTCGTCAAGCGCACGGGCGAGGCCACCAGCGCGGTCTTCGGCTTCACGAACACCCTGCTGGCCGTGATCGACGACCTCAAGCCGACCCACATCGTCGTCGCCATGGATCTGCCCGGGCCGACCTTCCGTCATCTTCGCGACGCGACCTACAAGGCGACGCGTTTCGAAGGGATCAGGGGCCAGGTCTTGCGCTCGCTCGACCGGATCGAGGGTCTGGAGGGGGCGGCGAAGGTTGCGATTGCCGAAGTTGTCACCGGGGCTTCGAGCCGGGACGAGATCCGTGTCGGCTTGCTCGACGCCGCGGTTCAGGCGGGCGTCTCGCCCGAAGTACAGAACGACCTCGACCGCTCGCTCGAGCCGGTGCAGGCCGCCTGGGACATCGGGCGCCAGATCGGGCGCTGCCTGGAGATGATGGAGGCCTTCAATATTCCCGTCTACTCGGCGCCCGGCTACGAAGCCGACGACGTGATGGGCACGCTCGGTATCCAGGCTCACGCTGCCGGGATCGACACCTACCTCGTCACGCTCGACACCGACCTCATCCAACTCATCCAGCCGGGCGTGACCATTTACATGATGCGCCCATACCAGCGGGATATGGTGGTCTATGACGCGGCGAGAGCGATCGAGCGCTACGGCTTCCCGCCGGCGCGCATGTCCGACTTCAAGGCCCTTCGCGGCGACAGCTCCGACAACATTCCCGGTGTGCCCGGCATCGGCGACAAGACCGCTTCTCAGCTCTTAGGGCAATACGACAGCGTTGAGGGCATATTCCAGCGCATTGAGGAGGTAAAGCCGGACAAGATCAAGACCGCGCTGCGCGAGCACGAAGCCCAGGTGCGGCAGGCAAAAGACATGGCGACGATTCGGACCGACGTGCCCGATGTCGTGCTCGACCTCGACAACGCTCGCATCGGCCGTTACGAGCGCGCCCGCGTGCTAGACCTTCTCCGCGAGCTGGAGTTCCGCAGTCTGGTCCCCAGGCTCCCGCCGGTGGACGAGGACTTCGCGGGGTCGGACTCGCGAGGCGCCGACGCCGACACATCCTACAAAGCCGTGATGACCGCTGCCGAGCTCGACGCTCTCGTCGGCCGCGTACGTGAGGCTGCTCGCTTCGCCTTCAACATCGAGGCGGTGGGCCCGAACCCCTATCACAGCCTCGTTGTCGGCATCGCGGTCGCGGTCGCTCCCGCGGAAGCCTATTACATTCCCGTCGGCCACCAGGTTGAGTTGGGCGGCGCTCCGGAGCTTCCGCTCGACGTTGTCTTCGCGGCCCTCGGGCCGCTGCTCGCGGATGCCGCGATCGAAAAGACAGCGCACAATGCGAAATTCGACCTCGTCCTCCTGAGCGACCGCGGCCTGGAGACGCGCGGCTTCGCCTTCGACACGATGCTGGCCGCCTACATCTTGGGCGAGACCGTTAGCACGATGACGTCGAGCGAGCGCACCGGCGCCGGGTCGGTCAGTCTGAAGTGGCTGGTGTCGCAGCGCCTCGGCGTCGAGATGAAGGAGATCGCACTCCTCCTCGGCAAGACCGGAGTCAAGCAATTGTCGACCGACCAGGTCCGGATCGACGACGCGTTCGACTACTGCTGCGCCGACGTCGACTACACGCTGCGCCTGCGCGAGCCGCTCGAACGAGAGCTGCGCGAGCAGCGCATGTGGGACCTGTTCAACGGCATCGAGATGCCGCTGGTCCACGTGCTCGCCAAGATGGAGGCGACCGGCATCGCCCTCGACGTGGCTATCTTGCGGGAGATGGCACAGGGCCTCGACGAGCAGGTCAGGTACTTGGAGTCCAAGGCTTACTCCGAGGTCGGCCACGAGTTCAACCTCGGCTCGCCGCCCCAGCTTTCGCAGGTCCTGTTCGACGAGCTGAAGCTGCCGAGGACGCGGCGGACGAAGCAGGGTTATTCGACCGATGCCCAGGCAATCGAGGCCTTGCGCGGCGTGCACCCGATCGTCGAGACCCTGCTCGAGTGGCGCGCGATCACGAAGCTCAAGTCGACCTACATCGATGCCCTGCCGGGCGCGGTCGATCCGCGCGACCGTCGCATCCACTCGACCTTCGCCCAGATGGTGGCCGCCACTGGGCGGCTGTCGTCCAACGAACCCAACCTCCAGAACATTCCCGTGCGGAGCGAGCTGGGCGGCCAGGTGCGGCGCGCGTTCGTCGCGCGCGACATCGGTGCCGACCCTTACTTGCTCTCCGCCGACTACTCCCAGATCGAGCTGCGCATCCTCGCGCACATGTCCCGGGACGCGAAGCTGGTCGAAGCCTTCATGGCCGACGAAGATATCCATGCGGCGACGGCGGCGGAAGTTTTCGCGGTGCCCTTCGGGCAGGTGACGAAGCTGCAGCGCAACCGCGCCAAGGTCTTCAACTTCGGCGTGCTTTACGGCCTCACCGATTTTGGCCTCGCTGCGCGCGAGGGCATCAGCCGCCAGGATGCGGGTCTGTTCATTCGGACCTACTTCGAGAAGTACGAGGCCGTAAAGCGGTGGCGGGACGAGATCGTGGCCGCCGTGCGTCGCGACGGTTTCGCCGAGACCCTCGCCGGCCGCCGGCGCTACATTCCCGACATCCATTCCCCCAACTTCAACGTGCGCTCCGCGGCGGAGAGGATAGCGATCAACATGCCGATCCAGGGCACGGCCTCCGACATCATCAAGATCGCGATGAACCGCATCGACGCCGAGCTCGACGAGCGCGGGCTCGAGTCGAAGATGGTCCTCCAGGTCCACGACGAGCTGATCTTCGAGGGACCCAAGGCGGAGCTGGACGCCCTGCGCGAGATGGTGTGCCGGGTCATGCCCGCCTCGATGTCGCTTGCCGTACCGTTGAAGGTAGACGTGAAGGTGGGCAAGAACTGGGCGGACATGGAGTGAGGCCTCGTCCCTCCTTCTACACCGAATCTTCGGGTCCCGAGCGCGAGGCCCTGGATCGAGCCTTCATCTGGCTGAAGCGCCGCAGCGAGGAGACGAACAGGAGCGGCCTGCTCGTCGTCCCCTCGGAAGGGTTTGTCGACGCTGTCCTCGCGCCGGCCCTGGGGCGCATGCTCGTAGACCTATTGGACAGCGATGAGGGCCTCCCACTGGGCGACGGCTTCGGGCTCCGGCTGGCAACCCCTGAGTGTCTGAACGAAGTGGAACTGAACGGGCCGCTCGCCGTGTGCTGCCCTGACGACGATCTTCTCGTTCGCGTGGACGCGCTCGAAGGCTTGACGACTGCCCTCCTTGTCCCCCGCGACCGGGCACAAGCGATGACCTGGGCTCGAAAATGGCGAGCGACCGTGCCGCCGGACGAGGTGTATCCTCACTTCAACCCGCCGGGACGATGACAGCCCCACCGGCCAGGCTAAAGGCCTGGCCGGTGTGTGGAGGCGATAAGCCGAGGGCTCAGGGTGCCCGAGCTCCCCGAAGTCGAGACCATCCGCCGCGACCTGGAGGCAAGGGTCGTGGGGCAGCGCGTCCAGAAGATCGAAATCACGCCCGATCGCGTGCCTGTGCTCGAAGGCATCGACGAGACGACGTTCCGCGAAGGCCTGGTCGGCGCGGTCGTGGCCGGCCTCGACAGGCGCGGCAAGTTCCTGGTCTTCGATCTCGACACGGGGGCGAAGCTCATTGTCCACCTGCGCATGACCGGAAAGCTCCTCTTCCCCGCAGCCGATCTCGTCGGACATCTGCGCGCGACGCTCTGGTTCGAGGGGGGATTCAGCCTCAGGTTCACCGACCTGCGCAAGTTCGGCCGCCTCTGGCTCGTCGATTCGCTGTCGCAGGCGGTGGACGGGCTCGGTCCCGAGCCACTGGGCGAGGAGTTCACTCCCGAGGTGCTGATGGCGGCACTGAAAGGTCGCAGGGCGCCGGTGAAGGCCGTCATCCTCGACCAGCGCCGGGTGGCGGGCATCGGCAATATCTATGCCGACGAGGCGTTGTTTCAGGCCGGCATTCTGCCCGCGCGCCCCGCGGGCGATCTCTCGGAAGGCGAGGTCTGTCGCCTTCACGACGCAATCCGCACCGTACTCACGCGCGGCATCGAGAGCCGGGGCGCCAGCTTCCGCGACTTCCTCGATCCCGAAGGCCGCTCCGGCAGGATGCAGATGTACGTCAAGGTCTTCCGCCGCACCCGGAAGCCCTGCTACACCTGCGGAACGCTGATCGAGCGCGCGAAGGTTGGCGGGCGGAGCACTCACTTTTGCCGGAATTGCCAGACATGAGCCTCCACGTCGACCCGCGTGCCCGGCTGCGGAACATCGTGTCGAGGGCGATAGCGGGATGTGTTTACGAGGACTCGCATCGAGAGGGTGAGGGCATGCTCGTGATCGACGCCCGCCGCGCCGACGGGACGAGTGTTCACCTGCGCTTTCGTGGCGTGAAGGACTCAGAGTCCACGATCATGCCCGAGCCCGGGGCGTCGATGAAGTTCGCCGGCGTCGGCTCGGCCGAGAAGTTTTCCGTTCTTAGAGTCTTCTTCCCGACCGGCATGCGCATGCCTTTCGAGAGCATCGCGCGTGTTAGGATCGACGCCGGCGGCGCCCGGATCGAGGTGGTCTGCCAGGATGTGGACTGGTGGGAGGACGCGCCGAGCGCGGGTCCGGAGGCGGGGACCGACCGACCGTGAAGCCCGTGCCGGCGAATAAGCCCTGCGAAGACTGCGCCGAGACCGCCGTCATCGACCAAGGCGCGAGCCGCTGTCCCGCATGCTTCGAGCAGCACCTCTACTCCCTCGACAGCGGTTTTCTGGAAAGCTACCGCAAGTTCGGATGCCGTAGCCGCCTGATCGTCGCCGAGACCTGCCTGCGGGCCCTTGTCCTCGAGTCGCCCGACCACCGCAAGGTGCTGGCGATGACGATCTTCGAGCAGTACGTGCAGGCCATGAGCGACCTCGCCGGCCTGTACACCGCCTTCCTTAATCGCGACCGGGCGCCGATCCTGAAGTCGTTCATGGAGTTCCGTCTGGACCCGAAGAACGCGACCGCGTTCTTCGATGCCGTCAACGCGGCCACCGACTTCGA
Organism: uncultured Dehalococcoidia bacterium; assembly: GCA_964422735.1. Taxonomy (GTDB): domain Bacteria; phylum Chloroflexota; class Dehalococcoidia; order DSTF01; family WHTK01; genus CAYRCD01. The sequence continues at coordinate 28,891 of CAYRCD010000008.1, forward strand.
GCTGGTTAGGGGGCTCGATCTGCCCCCGCCGGCGCTGGTGGCTGAAACGTGCCCTCACCTCGACGAAGGGGAAGCCTACTCTGTGGCGGTCTCGATCTATCACCTGGTTCAGGACCTGCGAAAGGCCACGGACGAAACCGGACCCGGACCGCTGGCCCTGGCGCAGATCACCAGCCAGCTGGGCGGCGCGGTGATCTCACCGAACGCCGACTGGTTGAACGGCGCCGCTCCCGCCATGACGCCGGACCAGGTGGTGATGATGGTCCTCGACTCGCGGCGGCGAGCAATTCACGTTCAGGGTCTCTCGGCCGACGAGAAAGCGATGGCCCAGGTCGTCGACATGGTCGACACCGTCACCCGCGCCGCCTCGAACCTGATCTACGCCTACCTGCAGGTCAACAAGCTGTAATACGTGATCGCTCGCCTTCGCGGCCACCTGCCAATGTTAGGACGAGGCCTGGCATACCCGGGCGCGGCGATACTCCTCATGGCTTGTTCCGGCGGCATGAGCCCCACCGTACCGCTAGCTCCGCCGGCGAGAGCGCCCATTCTCGAGGGAAGCGTTCGAGCAATAGGGCAGGGCAGGATCGAGCTGTCAATCCAGCCGGGTCAATCAAGCTCGATCGATGGCCTGCGCCTGGCCATTCAGGCGGGTATTGCCGCACCGCCCTGCGCGGCGTTTGTATTCGCGTTCGTCTGGCAGGTGACTCAGCCCTATCCGGCGGGCACGGCCAGTGTCGAATTCATTGGCAACCGTATGGGTGGGACCTTCACCGTCGGCCGCCCGGGCCCCGAAGGTTCTGGGCAAATCGGTTGTGCGGGCCTCGACGCGATAAATCGGGGCGCAATGCCGGTGAAGATAGAGGTGCGTTATGTTATCGGGGAAGTACGGCCTTGAACCTCGCTGAACCTCGACGAAACAAATGAGACGATACGACGCCATCACGGATATCCCTGGCATCAAAGTTGGCCATTGGACCGATCGCCGCGCTGCCACCGGGTGCACGGTCGTCCTCTGCGGGGACGGCGCCATCGGCGGGGTCGACGTGCGCGGGGCGGCGCCGGGAACTCGGGAGACCGACCTCATGCGCCCCGGTAACCTTGTCCAGGCTGTGAATGCCGTCGTGCTGGCCGGCGGCAGCGCGTTCGGGCTCGATGCCGCCGGCGGTGTGATGCGATGGTGCGAGGAGCATGGCTTCGGGTATCAGATGGGCCGGCTGCGGATCCCCATCGTCGCGGCAGCGATCCTCTTCGATCTGGGCATCGGCAATAGCAAGGTTCGGCCGGACGCGGCGGCGGGGTACGGCGCCGCGGTGGCGGCGAAGGCGGGCCGTGTAGCCGAGGGCAGCGTCGGCGCGGGGACGGGCGCCACAGTGGCTAAAGCCGGGGGACCGGGCACGAGCATGAAGGGCGGTGTGGGGACCGCAAGCGAAGACTGCGATGACGGCATCATCGTGGGAGCGCTCGTTGCCGTGAACGCCGGCGGCGAGATCGTGGACAGCGCTGACGGCCGCGTCATCGCCGGACCCCGCGGCGCGGATGGCGAGTTCCAGGACACGCTGGCATTGGTCCGGGCGGGGCGCCCTGCCCCTCCGAGCGCGGCGAACACGACGCTGGGCGTCGTTGCCACAAACGGGCGCCTCACCAAAGAGCAGGTCAACCGCCTGGCCGCCGTGGCGCACGACGGTCTCGCCAGGGCAATCCGCCCTTCACACACGATGGGCGACGGTGACACCATCTTTGCCCTCGCCACCGGAGAACGCGATCTTCCCGAGCGGGGCGGCGTGCGCGCGGTCGAGGCAATGGCGGCCGTCGCCGTGGAGCGAGCGATCTTGAAAGCCGTTCTCGCCGCGAAGTCGCTCGCAGGCGTCCCCTCAGTGAAGGACTGGCGCCGCCGAAGTGGTGAGAAGGGGTAGCGGAAGGCGAGAGCCGTCCCGAAGCCTGGAGTACGCAAGTGCCGGCAGGGTGCCCGGCCCCGCGGAATTCTCTAATTCATCTGCTCGATGGAGGTGAAGCGCCGCCGTCGCTCGAGGCGAACCCGCTCCTCCACCGAGGGCATCTCGTTGGTTAGCACCTCGGCCTCCTTCTGCAGGCGCAGGAGGGCCGAAGGCGCCTCCAGAAGGTCTTGTTTGACCTCGAGGCCAACGGTGAGCTCGCCTGCCACGACGTACGAGAGGGCGCTCGGCTCTTCGGGAAGCGTTGGGATGGTCAGATGGGGCTGAACGCTCTCGACGCCGGCGACGCGCCCCTCGGCAATCCGCGCTTGACGGTCCGCGAGCGTCAGGAGGTCGAACAGCCAGGTATTGCCGCCGAGTTCCATTTCCTTCTGCCAGCCCCCCATCATGGCGATCACGCCACGATAGTATTCGTCGAAGAGCTGCGCAACACGCGCGGCGACCATCATTAGCGCCGGTGCCGGCGCGGGCTCGTCCGGATAGGGTTCCATCTCTGCCTGGAGATACTCGGCGCCGCTGCGGTCGAGGGCGGAGATCCGGAACCGCTCTTCCCCACGGCAGACGACGCCGTAGTTCCCTCCGGCCTGCTCGTCGATCTGGACGATCTGGGCGACAGTGCCGATGGAAAAGGGGGTCGCGGGACTGCGGACTGCTCCTGCCTGCTTGATCAGAGCAACGCCAAAGCCCATGCGGTCCCGCAGGCAGCGCTGGACCATCGCCTTGTAGCGGTCTTCGAAGATGTTCAGGGGCAGGATCTGGCCCGGGAAGAGCACCGTGTTCAGAGGGAAGATCGGCAGCTTCATGTCAGATGAAGCGGAACTTCTTCAGGTAGTCGAGGGCCCGGGCATGGTGCTTGCGGGCGACGCTGACGGCGTGGGGGGTGCGCCAAAGATAGAGCAGGGACCGGAGCCAGAGAAGCGACTGAGGCCACCGGGTCACGGCCTTTTCGATCGTGACCGGAATGCCGAGCTCCTCCAGGTTTCGCGCCCAGATCCCCGCTTCGAAGCGGTCTCGAGCCCGGGCAACCTCAACTAACTCTTCTTCGTCCTGTTCCGATGGCAAGGGTTCGGCGGTCACAGCGCCATTCTAGCATTCGTCTACCGCGGTCCCCGGAGCCTGTCGGCAACCTCATGCCTCTGCTATATTGCCGCCGAAATGGCTGCAGAAGCTCAGAAGCCGCTACCGCTCGCGGGCGTCCGGGTTTGCGACTTCTCCTGGATCGTGGCGGGTCCGCAGGCAACGCGCATACTCGCCGACCTCGGCGCCCAGGTGATCCGCGTCGAGAGCGAGGCCCACCTGGATTCGATGCGCGTCGGCGCTCAACTCGATTCGGGCCCGCCCAGCTATAACCGCAGCGGCTTCTTCAGCAACTTCAACCGCAACAAGCTCGGGATAACGGCGAACCTCGATCACCCGAAGGGCCGTGAAGTCGTCGAACGCTTGATCAAGGTGTCGGACATCATCGTCGAGAACTTCAGCGCCTTCGCCTTCGAGCACATGGGGTTTTCCTGGCAGCGGCTGCAGGAGCTGAACCCCCGAATCATCTACATTTCGCTGTCCGGGTTCGGGCATGTAGGGCGCGACGCCTCTTACGTGACCTGGGGACCGACGGCGGCCGCAGTGTCGGGCGTGACCTTCATGTCGGGCCTACCCGACCAGCCGCCGGCGGGCTGGGGCTACTCGTACCTGGACCACACGGCTGGCTTCTACGGCGCCATCGCCGCTCTCCTGGCGCTGCATCACCGCGAGGAGACCGGCCGCGGCCAGTACGTCGACATCTCCCAGGTTGAAACCGGCACCGTACTCACGGGCGTCCCAATCCTCGATTACCAGGTGAACGGACGCCACTTCGAGCGCATCGGCAATCACTCGCGCTGGCCCGCCGTGGCTCCCCACAACACCTACCGTTGCGCCGATGACCTCGACGGACTCGACCGCTGGATCGCAATCGCGGCCGAAAGCGACGGCCAGTGGCGCGCTCTCTGCGACGTAATCGGCTGCCCGGAGTTGACGTTTGATCCACGCTTTGCCACCAACCTGGCTCGGGTCGCAAATCAAGAGGCGCTGGACGCGGGGATCGCGAAACGCACGCGCGGCTATGACGCCCGTGAGGTCATGTATCTCCTCCAGGCTCGCGGAGTACCGGCGGGCGTGGCGCAGAATGCCCGCGACAAGCTGGAGCACGACCCTCAGCACCGCTTCAGGGGATTCTTCCCCGCGGCTCCGCATAGCGAGCTGGGCGAACACCGCTTCGAGGGCCTGCCAATGCGGTTCTCGGACTCGCGCTGGGAAATAAGGCGCGGCGCGCCCTGTCTCGGCGAGGACACGATGGAAGTGCTGACGTCGCTGCTGGGCTTTAGCTCCGAGGAGGTCGTGGCGCTGATGGCTGAGGCGGCGGTGTGAAATTGGGAAACAGGCAAGAAACAAGAAACCTGGCGGCGAACGACAGTCGGCGCACGGACAGCAGGACTGGCGGCGGCCCTCAGACATGACGGGTCCAATAGAAGGTCTTCGGGTTATAGAGATCGGCGACCGCGGCGAGGTTGCGGGAAAGCTCCTCGCCGATGCCGGGGCCGACCTTATAAAGGTCGAGCCGCCGGACGGCGCCCGCAGCCGGCACATCGGACCCTTTGCCGGCGACCGCCCCGACCTCAATCGGAGTCTCAGCTTCGCGTACTGGAATACGAGCAAGCGCGGCGTCACGGTAGACATTGGGCTAGCTGATGGCGCGGAGATCTGGCGTCGGCTGGTGGTGGCCGCCGACGTGGTGATCGACGCCAGCGCGCCCGGCGCCCTGGACTCCGTTGGCTGTGGTTACGGCGCCTTCGGCGGTCAAGAGCGTCTGGTCTGGTGCTCGATCACCCCGTTCGGTATCGCCGGACCCTGGCGCGACTTTGCCGTCAACGATCTGGTGAGCATCGCCCTGGGCGGACCGATGATGAGCACCGGCTACGACGACCACAACCTTCCTCCAATCCGCTCGGACGGCGAGCACTCGCTTGCCATGGCAGGCGAGTACGCGGCCGCCGGCATTCTTACCGCGCTGTGGCAGCGCCGCGACACCGGAAAAGGCCAGCTGGTGGACGTGTCCATCCACGAAGCCGTGAGCGGCACGACCGAGGGCGCCTTCCCCAACTGGGAATACTTCCGTCGCATCTCACAACGCCAGACCGGCCGTCACGCTTCCCCGACCGCCACTCAGCCGTGGCAAGTCGAGTGCGCCGACGGCAACCACATTCTGCTCATGGGCGGCGGCATGCCGCGGGACGAGCGGGTATGGGGCGCGCTCCTCGCCTGGATGGAGGAATCGGGAGAGACGAGGCTGAGGGAGGTCGAATACAGCCGCGGGTCCCTCACGCCCGAGCAGCGCCAGTTCATCCTGTCGGTCATCCACGAGTTCGTCCAGGCACAGACGGCGGAACAGGTCTACCGGCGCGGCCAGGCCTGTCACCTGCCCTGGGGTTTCGTCCGCCGCCCAGAGGACAACCTCGACGATCCCCACTGGCATGACAGGGGCTTCTTCATCGAGGCCCAGGTGCCGGGCCTGGGCCGCAAGGTGTTCTATCCGGGCGCGCCGTATCGGTTTACGGAGACGCCGGTGGGGATCCGGCGCCGGGCGCCGCTGCTGGGCGAGCACAACTTCGAGGTCTTCTCGAAAGAGCTGGGGTTCGCGCCCGAGCAACTCGTCGTCCTGGCACAGAACAGGGTCACCTGACCGCACTCAGCCGCGCGCCGGGACACGGCGCTGTAGGCTGTTACGCGGCCATCACTACGATGGTAGAGCGGCTCATTCCGGCTCGAGCTTACTTTGGCGCGCCCAGAAAGGAACCGAACGACCATGGCCATCCGAAGGACCATCAAAACGCCAAGTCACCCCGCTCTGATCGAGCATGCGGAGCAGAGGGCTCGGTATCTGCAGAACCGGATGGCGGACCGGATCACGCGCTTCGCGGGTTCGATGCCGTTCGTCTACGTGCACCTGACCTGGTTCGCCATCTGGATCGCGAGTGGCGCGGAGAAGTTTCCCTTTGGCTTCCTGACCATGATTGTCTCCCTTGAAGCGATCTTTCTCAGCACCTTCGTCATGATTTCTCAGAACCGCGCCGACGAAAAGCGCCAGGCGCTGGCCGACCACCAGTGGGAGCTGATCCAGATTGAGAAGCAGCAAAACGAAGAGCTGCTGAACCTTTCCCGCCAGATCCTCGACCTGACCCAGCAGACTAACGGCCTCACGGGCCAGGTGCATGAGCTCGTGCGCCACGTCTCCGGCGAGCCGGGCGCCTGACCGGGCCGAGGATGGTTGGGAATACGCTGGGAGCCGGCTCAGCCCTTCTTCCGCTGCTTCAGCGGCACGGCGCTTACCTCTGCGAGGTAATCGAGGATGGATTGGCGTGGCACCCAGGTCTGGTAACCCTCGCGGATGACCTTGATCTTGCCTTCGTCGATGAGCTTGTCCAGGCGGGTGGGCGTGAGCCCCATGGCGCGCTGGGCCTCGAGCAATGTGAAGTCGCTGCGTGTTCGGGTCGGCATGGCAAGGCGATTATAAGACGCGCTCGCGGGGCGGATGAAGATCGGCACGCCCCGGCCTCCGAGATCGGCGCTTCCCGCCTTGCGACGGGAGTGAGGGGCTCGGTCCGGCGTCCCGGCGGTTCATGGCGCGGACCGGTAGGCATGCCTGCTCCCCCACGACAGCAGGTCCTGGGCCGCGAGCGTATTCACAATCGCCGCCGGCTCAACGCCAGCCTTCGCCGCCTTCTCGCATCCGTAGCGTAGCCATGCCATCTGGCCGGGCGCGTGGGCATCGCTGTCGATCGCAAAGCGGCAGCCGAGGTCGACCGCGATCTCGATTAGCTCGTCGGGCGGGTCGAGCCGTTCCGGACGCGAGTTGATTTCGACGGCCTTATCGAAGCGGGCGCAAGCGGCGAAGACGAGCGCCGCGTCGAATGTCGATTCGGGGCGCCCGCGTCCCGTTAGCAGGCGCCCCGTGCAGTGGCCGAGGATGTCGAGATAGGGGTTGGCAACGGCCGCGACCATCCGGCGGGTCATGGCCGCCGATTCCATCCGCAGAAGGCTGTGCACGCTCGCGACGACAACGTCCAGGCGCGCCAGCAGGTCCTCTTCTTGGTCGAGGCCGCCGTCTTCGAGGATGTCGACCTCGATGCCGGTCAGGATGCGGAAGGGCCCGAGACGCTGGTTTAGCCAGGCGACGACCTCCAGCTGTTCGCGCAGGCGGGCCGGGCTCAGGCCGCCCGCGACCTTGAGACGCGGAGAATGGTCCGTCAGGACCATGTACTCGTGCCCCAACGCTATAGCGGTCTCAGCCATCTCCAGGACGGGACTGCCACCATCTGACCAGTCGGAGTGGACGTGGCAGTCGCCCCTGAGGGCCTCCCGCAACGCCTGGGCGTGGGGGGCGAGGGGCGCCCCGGACTCCTCCTCGAGGCCCGCGAGGTATGCCGGCGTGCCCCCTCTGAGAGCCTCCCGTATGACCCTTTCGATCGCCTCGCCGATCCCGGGCAGCTCTCTTAGCCGGCCGGCAGCCTCCAGCTCGGCCAATCGCCCCGGCTCGAGAGCGGCGATTGTCGCCGCTGCGCGGCGGAACGCGCGCACACGGTAGGTCGGCTCGCCCCGGGACTCGAGGACAAACGCGATGCGGCGGAGACACTCGACCGGGTCCATTGGTCGGCGGTTAGATGTTGGTGGCTAGTGCTTGGCTGGTAGAGCGCAAGTGTCGGGGTTCCAAAGGCTCAGCGATCCGGGCTTCAGGGTATCGCACGCGCCGCGCGGGTTGAAAGCAGATCGCCGATCACCCAACATAAGGTGATTCTCGAAAGCAGGACGCGGGAGGGCCGGCTTGCCCGATCCATCGATCACGCTCGAGCTCGAAGGCCATGCGGTAACGATTACAAACCCGGACAAGGTCTTTTTCCCGGAGGCGGGTTACACAAAGCTAGATCTCGTCAACTACTACCTCACGGTCGCCGAGGGCGCCCTCCGAGGAGTGCGCCGCCGGCCGATGGTCCTAAAGCGCTTCCCGAATGGCGCCGACCACGAGCCATTCTTCCAGAAGCGAGCGCCCGCGAACCTGCCGCCGTGGATGCGCACGTCGCTGATCACCTTCCCCAGCGGCCGCAGCGCCAATCTGGTCGTCTGTGACGGCGTCGCCGACCTTGCCTGGGTCATAAACACGGGCTGTATCGACCTCAACCCGTGGCCGGTGCGAGAGGAAGACGTCGACCATCCGGACGAGCTCCGTGTCGACCTGGACCCGACCCCGGAATCATCCTGGGCGCAGGTGCGGGAGGTCGCCTTGTGCGTGAACGAGGTCCTCATCGACCTCGGTTACACCGGCTACCCGAAGACTTCGGGCTCGCGCGGCATCCACGTCAATGTCCGCATCGAGCCGAAGTGGGAGTTCCCGCAGGTCCGGCGCGCCGCCCTCGCACTGGCGCGGGAGGTCGAACGCCGCATCCCGGCGATCGCGACCACCGCCTGGTGGAAAGAAGAGCGCCACGGAATCTTCCTCGACTACAACCAGAACGCGCGCGACCGCACGGTCGCCTCGGCCTACTCGGTACGACCGACGCGGGATGCGCGTGTATCGTGTCCGGTCGAATGGTCGGAGCTGCCGAAGGTCGAGTTGGCCGACTTCACGATCGACACCGTTCCGAGGCGTTTCAAGGAGATCGGCGATCCGTCAGACGGTATCGATGGCGTGCAATTTTCTCTCGAGCCCCTGCTCGACCTGGTCGACAGGCAGGCGAAGGAAGGCATGGGAGAGGCGCCCCTGCCGCCTCACTTCCCGAAGGAAGAGGGCGAGCCGATGCGCGTCCAGCCAAGCCGCGCCCGCGGGCGGCCGGGAGCCTCGGACATCCCTCCACCGATGCGGACGTCGTATCGACGGCCCAGGCGGTAGCATCTGAGCCAGGACCCATGTTCGCGGTTTCCCGGATTCTGGTAACGTGGATCGGTAAGGGCTGGCCAGATGACCTCGCACCAGGGCACACTAGGAATTCTTGTCGGTGGCGGCCCCGCTCCGGGCATCAACAGTGCAATAAGCGCTGCCGCCATCGAAGCCATGAATAGCGGCTGCGACGTGATTGGCATCGAGGACGGCTTCGAGCACCTGATCGCGGGCCGGACCGACATGGTCCGGCCCCTGCGTCTGGATGAAGTTACGCGCATCCACGCCACGGGCGGCTCTATCCTGGGAACCTCGCGAGCCAATCCGACCAAGTCTCCCGAAGATCTTCGCCGCACGATTGAAGGTCTGCGCAGACTGGGTATCGTGCACCTCGTGACCATCGGCGGTGACGACACGGCCTCCTCCGCCTTCGAAGTCGCAAGGGAGGCGGCCGGTTCACTCCGCGTCGCTCACCTCCCGAAGACTATCGACAATGACCTGCCGATACCGGCGGGCAACTCCACGTTTGGCTATCAGACCGCGCGCCATGTCGGCACGGAGCTCGTCCTGACGCTGATGGAGGACTCCCGGACCACCAGCCGATGGTTCGTCGTGGTGGTAATGGGCCGAAAGGCGGGCCATCTCGCCCTCGGCATCGGAAAGGCGGCGGGAGCGACTCTAACCGTCATCCCGGAGGAGTTCGCTGCCGAGCGCGTCAGCCTCGACGATGTCGCTGCCGTGGTCGACGCCGCAATTATCAAGCGACGGGTTCAGGGCCGCGCGTACGGTCTCGCCATTATCGCCGAGGGCATCGGCGAGAAGCTCGACCCCGAAGAGTTGGCGGGGCTCGCCGGCGTGCAGATTGCCTACGATCCCTATGGGCACATTTCGCTTGGTGACATCCCGCTGGCGACGCTGATCAAGCAGCGGATTCAGAAGCGCTTCGCTGACCGCGGCGAGCGGCTCCCGATGGTCGAGGTGACCCTCGGCTACGAGCTCCGATGCGCCCCACCCATACCGTTCGATATCGACTACACTCGCACCCTCGGTTATGGGGCCGTGCGCTTTCTCCTGACTCCCACCTCGGACCCGCGTCTGCGCGAGGGCGGCTTTGTCTGCCTGGATGCGGGCCATCTCCGGGTCTTGCCGTTCGACGAGCTGCGCGACCCAGCGACCGGCCGCAGCCGCGTTCGGCTTGTGGATGTCCAGTCCGAACACTACCGAGTGGCCCGCGACTACATGATCCGCCTCGAGCGCGGCGACATCGAGGACCCCGAGAGCCTCCGGAAGCTGGCGGAAGCGGCAAAGATGAGCCCTGCGCAGTTCCGGCGCGTCTTCGAAAGCGTCATTCAGCCCGCCGAGGCGGAGACAGCTCTAAGGTATTCCCACTCCTAACCCGGGGGAGAGAGCCTGTGAACGACACGACGGACTTGAACAAGGTCGCACGCGCGCTCGTGGCGCCGGGCAAGGGCATCCTCGCCGCCGACGAGAGCTCGGGCACGATAAAGCGCCGGTTCGATGCCATCGGCGTGGAGAGCACCGAGGCCAACCGCCGCGACTACCGCGAGCTGCTCTTCCGCACGAAGGGCGTGCGGGAGTTCATTAGCGGCGTCATTCTCTATGACGAAACCATCCGCCAGAACGCCGCCGACGGTACACCTCTGGTAAAAGTACTGGTTGACCAGGGCATCATCCCCGGCATCAAGGTGGACCTCGGCGCCAGGCCGCTCGCCGGCTCCGGCGGCGAACTGGTGTCCGAGGGTCTCGATGGGCTGCGGGAGCGCTTCGCTGAGTACGCGCAACTCGGCGCGAAGTTCAGCAAATGGCGGGCCGTCATCACAATCGGCCCCGGCGTTCCCTCGGACTATTGCATCGAGGTCAACGCCCATGCCCTCGCGCGTTACGCGGCGCTGAGCCAGGAGGCAGGCATCGTTCCCATCGTCGAGCCGGAGGTCCTGATTGACGGTGGCCACTCGATCGAACGCTGCCTGGAGGTTACACGGGCGACGCTGCGCGAGGTTTTCCACCAGCTCGGCCGCCAACGGGTGGACCTCGAGGGCATGCTGCTCAAGCCCAATATGGTCCTGTCCGGCAAGGACGCTCCGGACCGCGCTCCCGCCCAGGAGGTGGCCCGTCGGACGGTGGCCTGCTTCAAGGAGGCCGTTCCGGCCGCGGCGCCGGGAGTTGTCTTTCTGTCCGGAGGCCAATCGGACGAGGAGGCGACAGTCAACCTCGACACAATCAACCGCCATGCGGCCGAGGTGGGCGCGCCATGGGAGCTTAGCTTTTCCTACGGCCGGGGACTGCAGGCGGCGCCGCAGAAGGTCTGGGCGGGCAGGCCTGAGAACGTGGCCGCGGCACAGCGGGCCTTTTATCATCGCGCCAAAGTTACGTCTGCCGCCCGTCAGGGCAAGTACTCCGTGACAATGGAGGCCGAACTCGCCGCCGTCTCCTAAAGGCGGCTTCCAGCAGACGCCGAGCAGCCCCGGCGATGAGGCGGCACTTCTCTTCGATGCCGGGCGCTAGGCCTCTGCGAACCGGATCTTGTTCAGGCGGGAGAAGTCGTGGACCGCCTCGATCCAGCGGATCGTCCCGGAGCGCGAGCGCATGACCAACGAATGCGTAGTCGCGCCGTTGGCGGTGAAATCGACTCCTCGTAGCAATTCGCCGCTGCTGGCCCCGGTGGCGGCGAAGAAGACATCTTCTCCGCCGACCAACTCTTCGGTCGCATAGACATGGTCAAGGTCTAGTCCCGCGGCAATGCATCTGCGGCGCTCGGCATCGTCTCGCGGCCATGGCTTGCAGAGGATGGCGCCTCCGGTGCAACGAATTGCCGCCGCTGTAATCACTCCTTCGGGCGTTCCACCGATGCCCAGGAGCACGTCCACGCCGCTGCCCGCCAGCGCCGCCTGGATGCCCGCGGCCACGTCGCCGTCTGAGATCAGCTTGACGCGCGCGCCCGCCGTCCGGACCTCAACCAGGAGCTGCGCGTGGCGCGGGCGGTCCAGCATGACCACGGTGACTTCGGCCACCGACTTGCCGAGGGCGCGCGCAATCCGCTCCAGGTTGTCGGCGACCGGCGCCTCGATGTCGATCACGTCACGCGCGGCAGGGCCAACGGCCATCTTGTTCATGTAGAAGACCTCGCGCGGCACGTTCATCGTCCCGCGGGCGGAGAGGGCGATTACCGCAATTGCGCCCGGCAGCCCTTTAGAGAGAAGCGTCGTCCCGTCGATGGGGTCCACCGCGATATCGACCTGGGGTGCCGAACCATCGCCAATGCGCTCGCCGTTGTAGAGCATCGGCGCCTCATCCTTCTCGCCCTCGCCGATCACCACAACGCCGTCCATACGGATGCCGTCCAGCGTGTGGCGCATCGCATCCACCGCGGCCTGGTCAACGAGCTCCTTGTCGCCCTTGCCCATGTGAACGGACGCAGCCATCGCGGCCGCCTCTGTCACGCGCATCAGCTCCACGGCCAGGTTGCGCTCGATGGGTTGACGGTCGTTCCGTTGCGCCATTACGTGGCTCCCCGCGTGACTTCCAGGACTATCACGGGTCTGCCGCCTGACTCGATTCGATCTAGCTTCGAAGAGCGAACACCCGGGCCAGCTCGTACGGCACGGTGGTCTCGATCTGGTCGAAGGTACAGGCTTCGGGCGGCTTGTCGGTCCGCCAGCGCCGGAATGTCGCGGCGTGGCGGAAGCGCGGCCCCTGGAGGTAGTCGAAAGTCACTTCGCAGACCAACTCCGGCCGGACACGCATCCAACTCATGTCCTTGTCGCCGCTCCAGCGGCTCGGTGTGCCCGGCGTACGGCCGCGCCCGAAGCCCGCGCCGTCGTCCTCGGTGAGGTAAGGGGCGAGCTTAGTGGCGAGGGCGGCCTTCTCCGCCGCCTTAAAGCTCGACGTGTGGCCGACGTGATGGAAGACGCCGTGCGCGTCGTACAGGCCGAGGAGCAAGGAGGCCACCGCGCGCCCCTCGAGGCCTTTGTGCCAGCGAAAGCCACCAATCGCGCAATCGACGGTGCGCAGATGCTTGATCTTGGCCATGGCGCGAACGCCGGGCTGATATGGCTCGTCGATGCGCTTGGCGACGATGCCATCGAAGCCCGCGCCTTCGAAGCGGTCGAACCAATCGAGAGCTGTCTTGCGGTCGCGGGTTGCCGGCGTGACGAAGGCGGGCGGCCGCACCTCGGACATGAAGCTCTCGAGACGAGCCCGCCGCTCGGAGAAGGGACTTCTGCGCAGATCTTCATAGTTCTCGGCGAGCATGTCGAAGGCCACGAATGAGCCCGGCGTCTGACCCGCGAGGAGCCTGATTCGGGACTCAGCCGGATGGATGCGCATCTGGAGAGCATCGAAGTCGAGGCCTTTCGCCGTCGCGACCACCACCTCGCCGTCGAGGACGGCGGGTCCTGGGAAGGCCGCGGGCAGGGCTGCCTCGAGCTCGGGAAAGTAGCGGCCGAGAGGCTTGAGGTCCCGGCTTTGAATGTAGATCGACTTCGCGTCATAAAACACCAGCGCGCGGAAGCCGTCCCATTTCGGCTCGTAGTGCCAGAGATCGCCGCCCGGTATCTCGGGCGTCAGCCGCGCGAGCATGTGCTCGACTGGCGGCTGGAACGGCGTGTCCAGGTGAGGCGCGGCCATGGCGCCAGTCTAATGGATCGCCGTCTCTTCGATGGAAGGCGCTTGCCAGCCTCGGCGGTCGCTAAGGCCGAGATCAGGCGGGCCAGCTGGTGCGCAGGGATACTTTGACGCCCTCCGCGCGGCCCACGACGACGCGAGTTCGCCCGCGATCCCGCGTAAACGTGAGGTCGGCGTAACCGGGGCCGACGCGGAGGCGCCTGATCTCAACGCGGTTGAGCCAGTATGGCAGGCGCGGACTGACGACCAGGAGGCTGCTGTGCGGGGCATCGGCCGCGAGGCCGAGCATGGCTTGGAGGAGCTGGAGCGTTGCCCCGGCGGCCCAGGCTTGCGGCCGGCAGGCGACCGGGTAAGGGACGGGCGGTTGGTGGAGCGAGCGCGGGTGGCCCCCGAACAGCTCCGGAAGACGAAAGTTGGGGAAGGCGCAAGCGGCGTCGAACAGCGCCGTCGCGATCTCGTTGGCCTCGTCCACGAAGCCCTGGCGCTTGAGCCCAAGGGCGATCAGCGCGTTATCGTGCGGCCAGATCGAGCCGAGGTGATAGCCGCTGGGATTGTAGGACGGCGCGTCCCTCGTCAGCGTGCGGATGCCCCAGCCGCTAAACATGTCGTTCGCCAGGAGAGCGTCCCGGACCCTGGACGCCCGAGCGTGGTCGAGGATGCCGCTCCAGAGCACCTGTCCGGCGTTCGACGACATAAGGGCAGCCGGCCTGTTTGCACCGTCGATGGCCATCGCGAGGAGGCCCTCGTCGCCTAACCAGAACGAGCCGGCGAAGCGGCGTCGAAGCTCGCCCGCCGCTCGCCTGAGGCGGCTGGATTCGGCCTGCTCGCCCAGGGCCGCGATCAATGGCGTCAACATGCGATAGGCCGCGTACAGGTATCCCTGGACCTCCGCCATCGCGATTGGTCCCTGGCACAGAGATCCGTCCGCGAAGACGATGGCGTTCTCGGAGTCCTTCCACCCCTGGTTGCGAAGGCCGCTGACGGAATCCGTGTCATAGCGCAGAAAGCCGTCCTCACCCGTCGCGCCGAAGCTTCGGACCCAGTTCAGCGCCGCAGATATCGCCGGGCGGAGACGAGAGATCGTCTCCAGGTCCCCCGTCCACCTGTAATATTCACCCGCGACAACCAGAAACAGGGGGGTCGAGTCGACGCTGCCGTAATAGCGCTTGTACGGCAGCTCGCCTATCGAGGAGAGCTCATCCTGGCGCATCTCGTGAAGGATCTTGCCCGGTTCCTCGGCGCTAAAGACGTCCACTATCTGCCCCTGGTGCCGCGCAAGAAGGTCGAGGCAGTCGCGCGCGAGCTGGGGCTGGAAGGGAAGTGTCTGAAGACAGGTGATCAGGCTGTCGCGGCCGAACAGGGTGTCGAACCAGGGCGTGCCGGCGGCAACGTACTGGCGCCCACCACTGTCGAGGCTGAGCAACATGCGCAGGTCGGTCAGAGACCGCTCTATGACCTTGTTGAAGAGCTCGTTGTCGGTGTCGATTGAGGCGAAGCTACGCTTCCAGCGGTCGTGGTCGGCCGACATTCTCTGAACGCTGGCCCCGCGTGGACGAGCCCGGCCGGAGCTGCGGACCTGGACGTAAAATCGGCGCTCCGCGGTGCCACGTTGGGGAAGGTCGAGGACGAACACGGCTTCGCCCGCGCTGAGCTCGTCCGGAACGTCCTCGAAAATGATCCGGGTCTGACGCACGACACCGTCGAGTCCGAAGTAGTTGTATTGAACGCAGCCCTCGTCGATCCGCGGCTCGGACCGCATCCCGATCCCCTTCCGCCGATGACCACGGACCTCGAATATGTCGGCAAAGTCGCCGGCGAAGTGGTAGCTCACCCGAAGGCGGACCGGGAAAGGGTTGAAGTTGGTGACGCGGAGTACCTCTTCCAGCCCCTCGCCCAGGACCCTCTCCCGCACGAACTCGACAGTGCAGCGGCCAACGGTCCTTCCGTCGATGCCGACCATCTTGCGGTTCCCCAACACCTGCTCCTGGCTGAAGCCGGCGTCGGCCGTCGAGAGAAGGACCACCGGCTCGGCGCCTTCGACTTTGAAGTCGAAAACAGAGAGGTGGCGCGTGTCGGCGAAGTAGAGGCCCAGGCCGCGTCCGTTGTCCGCGGGTATGCGGCCGGCGGCGTCGGTAAGGAGAAAGAGGCCGTGCTCGCGCGTAACGAGGGCATCGCTAATGCTCTCGACCCCGCCGAAAACGTCCGGGAGAAATTCCCAGTTGCGCTCTTCGGGTGGAGGTACCACGCCGCGTACGTTGCGCCTAGCTGATTGCCGGCGCCGACGGCATTACGCGGAGACAGTTGATAACGTCCTGGATTCCGGCGGTACGAAGGCTGGCCTCGGCCTGCGCCTTTACGGAGTAGCAGGTAACCACGCCTCGGAGCACAACCGAGCCATCCCGGACGTCAATTTGCAGAGACTCGGCGCAGATCCCGAGAGCCGAACTCAGGACTCCGCGTAGGTCCTCCTCGGAATACACAGACGGGCAACGGGGTAGGGACGAGTTCAAGCCGCGCCTCCTTCTGTTCTACTCTGCCTCGAGAATCGCCCTGTAGACCTCGAGGTAGCGATCGGCGAGCGCGCCCGGGCTGAACCGTTCCTGGACAAGCGCCCGACAGGCCGCCGGATCGATTTCGCCGGTGCGATGGATAGCGGCGACCATCTCCGCCACGTCGTGAACCAGGAACCCGGTCTCACCGTCTACCACGATCTCAGGCGCCGCACCGCGCCTGAAGACGATTGGGGGAGTGCCGCAGGCCATCGCTTCGATTATCACGAGGCCAAAGGGCTCGTCCCACTGCAGAGGCATGAGCAGGCAGCGCGCCCGCCGGTAGAGGTCGCGCTTCAACGCCGCGTCGGCCTCTCCGACGAATTCAACCGTCACCCCGTCGATTTCCGGCTTGATAGCGGTCTCGAAGTAGTCGTATTCCTCGGCTGTGGCCATCTTGCCGGCGATGATAAGGCGGAGACCGGCCTGCCTTGCGGCCTCAATGGCCAGGTGAGGCGCCTTGTCGGGAACGATGCGCCCGATGTAAAGGGCGAAATCGTCTTTCTCCCTTTGGAAGGGGAATGAGTGGACGTCGATGGCGTTGTGAACGACGCCCGCGAACTTCGCCCTGGGCAGGCGGGGGAGCGCGGTGACTTGCTGACAGCTGATAGCGTTGTACCAGCCCTCGTAATGGGTCCAGATGAACTCGGTCTGCTTGTCCAGAAGGTTGTGCAGAGTCGCCAGCATCGGCGCGGCCGCCAGGTGGCTCATTGCCATAGCGAGCTCGCCGGGCGGTCCCGTATGGACGTGAACGAGGTCGTAGTCGCGGGCTCTGGCCAGGGACTTGGCCATGTGGACCAGGGAGTATTGGAGCGCGTCTTCGGTCAGACCGGCGGGCCGCAGGCTCCGGGGGAACACCGAAAAGAACTCGGCGGCCGTCGTCGAGTCGCCCGAAGCGCAGAGCGTGACGTAGACGCCGCGCCTGACCAGCTCTTCGGTGAGGACGCTAACCACGGTCTCAGTGCCGCCATACGCCGGAGGCGGCACTGTTTCCCAGATTGGAGCGATTTGCAGAATTCGCATATCGATGCCATCTGACCCCCGCGGTAAGGCGCCGCATAACGGGCCAATTAGACGGCTGGTTTCGTTTATGGGACCGCCTAATTATATCAGTGGCGTCAACAGGGGCACTTCATACTAGTCGTCGCCCGCCTCGCGAAGCCCGCGTTCCTCGAGCGCATCTCGAGGCGTCTCAGGCAGCAGGGGCGCCTGCTGGTCCAGGTAAGGGCGACCAGATAGACGGCGCCCGAGTGGCTGTTAGCATGCGCGGAAAGGAGGTAAGTGTCGGGCCTCTAGCGGACGAGTACACTCGTTTGTCCGGCGCGAGTGGGCGCCCCTATAATCGATTGGACATGCCCAAACGCCCGCGCCAGTCTCATGTGCCCCAGCAGGCCCGCAAACGGAAGCCGCGCCGCGGCCCCGTTGTGACGCCGGCCGATATCTACCTCGTGCCGGAAGCGCCAGCGGCGGGTGCGGGACTCGCGGCCCGCAATCCCGCCGGTCCCATCGCGCTCGAGCCGGAAGCCGCGGGGAGGCAGGCCGAGCCTGCGCGCGGACGCCGCGCCGATGCCCGGGTCACGGCTGTGCGTCAGACCGGGCAGCTGCCGACCTTCGAGCGAGCGTACTTGGTCAACGAGCTGCGCCAGATCGGGATAACCGCCGCGGGCCTTCTCGGCCTCATTGTCATCCTGACCATACTTCTGCGTTAAGCCTGGAGCCGCTGTGCGGCGAAGACCGCCGCCAATCCCGTGGCCACGTAGCCCCAGAAGTCGCCCGCGGGCAGGGGTGCGCCCCCGACCACGAGGTTGTGGACGACATAAGCGAGGATGGCGCCGCTCACGGCGCAGGCCTGCAGGGCCGGCGCGCGCTTGCGGTTGGTCGCGATGCTCACGGATTCGCCAATGACCCAGCCGATGCCCATGGCGATGAAGATGAGAAAGAACCCGATGAACCCGCCTCTCGGTCCCACTGCGTAACCCCAGACAGCTCCGGCGCCGGCGCCGCTGAGCAGCGCGGCCGCCAGGCCACGGGCGAGAAAAACGGGCTTAACGTCGATCGTGGGCAGGCGCCGCACCTGGGCACAGGCGGGACAACGAGCGCCGACCGGCGTCTGCACCAGACAGCGAGGGCAGATGGGTGTGTCGCAGCGGCCGCAGCGCAAAACCGTGGCGACATTCGGGTGGCGCGCGCAGCGCGTCTCCTCGTCGGCGTCCGTCGTCAGGTCAGAGCCGCCGCCGGCACCCACGGAAGCTCTCTCTCGAGGAAGTCGCGGATCGCCCAGTCGGGCAGGGGGATGTCGCCGGGCTCCCGCTCACCCGGGTTGTCGAGGGCGTGATAATCACTGCCGCCGAGGGGCAGGAGGCCGAACCTGCGGGCGGTCGCGGCCAGGCGGTCTACGATCTCAGGACCGTAGTCACGGTAGAAGACCTCCATCCCGGCGAGACCGGCGGGCACCAGGTCGTTAAGGACCGCCTCCAGGTTCTTGATGTAGCTGGGATGCGCGAGGACGGGGGGCGCGCCGAAACGCCGCAGCGTCTCGACGGCTTCCCGCGGCGTCATTCGCTCGCGCTCCACGTAAGCCGGTCCCTGGCGGCCGATATAGAGATCGAACGCCTCGGGAAGCGTCTTGACATAACCCGCCTCGACCATGGCCTGCGCAACGTGCGGGCGGCCGACGCTTCCGTCTCCGGCGAACTCGAGCACGCGCTCCCACCTCAGGGGCATGCCCAGCGCCGTGAGGCGCTCGACCATCATCCGGCCCCGCTTGAAGCGGCCGGCGCGAAAGCGGGCGAGCGCTCCCTGAAGCTCGCGATTGTCGATGTCGGGCAGATAGCCGAGGACGTGGACCTCATCGCCCTCGATGTCGGTGCTCAGCTCGACTCCGGGCACGAGCGTGAAGCCCGGGTGCTTCGCGGCGGCCGTCCGGGCCTCGGCCATACCCTCGGTCGAGTCATGATCGGTGAGGGCGAAGATACGGACGCCGTTGCCGGCGGCGAGATCGATCAGCCGGGCAGGCGCGAGCTTGCCGTCGGAGGCGGTGCTGTGGCAGTGGAAATCACCTTTAGACGCCACAACAAGAGCCGCCGTCCGGGCTTAAGGCCCGGCCTACGTTTGCTGAGTGGCCCTTAGACGGCATCGGCGAGGTGCTCGCGGTCCAGGCGCTGGATCGACACCGCGCGTCCTGACTTGTCGTCGATCTCGAGGAGAATGCTGTTGAAGGTCAGGGCCCTGCTGGTTTCTTCGACCGGCAGGCGCGTGGGAAGCCCGCTGAGAAAGAGGCGGTGAACGGCCGCTATCTCAAAGCCGATGACGCTGTCGCGGGCACCGGTCATGCCGGCGTCGCTGACGTAAGCGGTCCCTCTGGGCAGGATGCGGTAGTCTGCGGTGGGGACGTGGGTGTGGGTGCCGAACACCGCCGTGACGCGCCCGTCGAGGTACCAGCCCATCGCCACCTTCTCGCTGGTGGCCTCGGCGTGCATGTCGACGAGCACGGGCGTCGAGGGGTCGTGACCTTCGAGGGCCGCGTCCGCCGAACGGAAGGGACAGTCGATCGCGGGCATGAACGTCCGGCCCTGAAGATTGAGGACGGTGAGTCCTTTATGGGTCAGGATGCCCCGCCCCGGCGAGCCCGGCGGATAGTTGGCCGGCCGCAGGATCGGGTCCTCGCCGTCGAGGTGCTCGAAGATTTCCTTCTGGTCCCAGATGTGATTGCCGGAGGAAATGATGTCGACGCCCGCTTCGAAGATCTCGCGGGCGGTCCGGATGGTAAGGCCGCGGCCGCCGGCGGCGTTTTCGCCGTTGGCGACGACGACGTCGATGCGGAACTGGTCGCGCAAGCCGGGCACGATGGCCTTCAGGGCCTGCCGTCCCGGCTTGCCGACAACGTCACCGATGAAGAGGACGCGCACGCCCAGACCTAGCGGGCGTAATCCACTGCTCGCGTCTCGCGCACGACCGTGACCTTGATCTGGCCCGGGTACTCCATGGTCTCCTCGATCTTCTTGCTGACGTCACGGGCGAGACGCATGGAGCCGAGGTCGTCGATGGTCTCGGGCTTGACGATGATGCGGACTTCGCGGCCGGCTTGGATCGCGAACGCCTTCTCCACGCCCTCAAAGCTGTTGGCGACGGCCTCAAGCGCTTCCAGGCGCTTGATGTAGGTGTCGAGCGATTCCATGCGAGCGCCGGGCCTGCCGCCGCTGATCGAGTCGGCCACCTGGACCAGGATCGCCTCGATCGAGTGCGCTTCGACCTCCTCATGGTGGGCCTCGATGCAGTGGGCGACGCCCTCGTGGACGCCGAACCGGCGCGCCAGCTCCGCGCCCAGCAGGGCATGGGTGCCTTCGACCTCGCGGTCGATGGCCTTGCCGAGGTCGTGAAGAAGCGCGCCGCGGCGGACGACGTTGACGTCGGCGCCGATCTCGCGGGCGAGGAGGGCGCCGACGTGCGCCGACTCGACCGCATGCATGAGCTGGTTCTGCC
Organism: uncultured Dehalococcoidia bacterium; assembly: GCA_964422735.1. Taxonomy (GTDB): domain Bacteria; phylum Chloroflexota; class Dehalococcoidia; order DSTF01; family WHTK01; genus CAYRCD01. The sequence goes on from CAYRCD010000008.1 coordinate 49,425, forward strand.
CGTAGCTTGTGCGGTACTTCAGGCGTCCGAGGGTGCGGATGATCTCGGGGTGGAGGCCGGGGCAATTCGCCTTTAAGGCCGCCTCTTCGCCGGCAGCCTTGATCTCGCTCTCCATGTCCTGGCGCGCCTTCTCGACGACCTCCTCAATCCGCGTGGGATGGATGCGCCCGTCTGCGATCAAGCGTGTCAGGGCCAGGCGCGCGATCTCCCGGCGCACGCCGTCGAAGGCCGAAAGCATCACGGCGTCCGGCGTGTCGTCGATGATCAAGTCTACGCCGGTTGCGTGCTCAAGAGCGCGGATGTTGCGGCCCTCGCGGCCGATGATCCGGCCCTTCATGTCGTCGCTGGGAATGGGGACGACGGTCACGGTTGATTCCGATACGGCTTCGGCGGAAAGCCTCTGGATTGCCGCCGTCAGGATCTCGCGGGCGCGCGGGGCCGCCGTCTCGCGAACTTCCTCTTCCATCACGCGAACGATGCGGTTTGCCTCGTCACGGACCTCGGTCTCGACCTCGGCCAGCAGAATGCCGCGGGCCTCCTGCGTGGTCAGATGGGCGACGCGCTCGATCTCGGCGACCTTCTGGCTTTGCAAGTCGTCGAGCTTCTCACGGGCGTCGCCGAGCTGCTGCTCGCGTTCAGTGAGCGCGCGATCGCGCCGCTCGACCTGCTCCGTCTTGCGCTCGAGGTTTTCTTCTTTCTGGAGTACGCGCTGTTCGAGCCGGAGGACTTCCTGCCGGCGTTCCCTGGCCTCGGTCTCGGCCTGGTCGCGGATCCGGAGCGCCCCCTCCTTCGCTTCGAGGAGGAGCTCCTTTTCCTTGGTCTGAGCTTCGTTGACTATCCTGGCCGCGTCCGCGTCGGCGGACTCCAGCCTTGTTTTCTCCCTCCGGGACTGTAGCGCGATTCCAAGAAGAAGCCCTAGCGCCAGGACGCCGATTGCGACGCCCAGGGTGATCGCTATGGGCATTGCGACCTTCCTTTCCCGATGCTTCCTTTCGTTTCGTCGCCGGGGCAAGCGGCCCGCGGCGAGGACAATATTGCGAATCTGTCTCGATCATAGGAGCGGTGAATAGGCAGTGTCAATAAATGGTTAGTGCTGGTTAGCGGTTTCAGCCGGCCTCGCCATTCGAAGGTACCAAGTAACGACCAAGGCCTGTCTGAGGGCGGTGGTTCGACGAGCTCACCACGAGCGGAATCTAAAGCCGTTCGTCCTGAGCTGTCGAAGGACTGGTTTCGCCGCTTTGCAACGCCTTGCTACCCGCCCGCCTGAAACGCCGAAGGGCAGCGGTCCGCCAGGGGACAGGTGCTACACAGAGGGCGGCGCGCCATGCAGACGTGGCGCCCGTGTCGAATTAACATAACGTGAAGTAGGAACTGGTCAGCAGGAGCCACCTGCGCTTCCAGGAGGTCCTGGACTTTCTCCGGAGTGAGCTTCACCGGCGCCAGGCCCAACCGGAGCGCGACGCGATAAACGTGGGTGTCGACGGGGAGCGCCGGCCGCCCCAGGGCGAACACCAGCACGCAGGCCGCGGTCTTTGGCCCGACCGCGGGCAACGAGCGCAACCAGTCGCGGGCTTCATCGAGAGGCCGTTCGCGCAGAAACGAGAGGTCGAAGCCGCCGGTGCGTGCCTTCACGTCTCGCAGAAGCGCCTGCAGCCGCGGGGCCTTTGTCGGCGCAAGGCCGCCGGGCCGAATGACGTCTACCAGCTCTGGAAGCGGCGCCTGGATCACCGCTTCCCAGTCCGCATATCGCTCCAGAAGCCGGGCGAACGCGCGGCCGGAGTTGGTGTCGGCGGTGTTCTGGGAAAGAAGGGTGAGGACGAGTTCGGCGGTGGCGTCGCCGTGAGGGCGCCACTCCGGCCGCCCGTATAGCCCCGCCAGGCGGCCGATTATCTCCGCCGCCGTGAGAGGCGCTTTCGGCTCGGCCGCAACCATCGCCTATGATTATGGCACCGGACGGTCCCGCTACTGCCTGACGCCGAAGCCCGGACGAACCTTCAGGCCCGGCGACGAATGGCGGCGCGAGGAACCAGGGGAAAGGACAAGGGATGACCCGGAGTGAGGTGCGCCTCACCTCGCTGGCGTCGTGCGCGGGCTGAGCCGGTAAGGCCGGTCCCGGCACGCTGGCGCAGGTACTGCGCCCACTGCGAGAGAGCTTCCGTCCCCAGGACCACCCGCGGCTGCTCGCGGGGGTGATGGACGATGCTGCCGTCTACCAGATCAATGACGAGACGGCGATCGTTCAGACCCTCGACTTCTTCCCGCCTGTGGTCGACGACCCCTGGACGTTCGGCGCCGTCGCCGCTGCCAACGCGATGAGCGACGTCTACGCCATGGGCGGCGAGGTCGTGCTGGCCCTAAACATTGCCGGCTTTCCGGAGGACCTGCCGCCCGAGATCATGACCGCCGTGTTCCAAGGCGGCGCCGACAAGGTGGCGGAGGCCGGGGGCGTCATCGCCGGCGGCCACACGGTCATCGACGCCGAGCCCAAGTACGGCTTATCGGTTACGGGGATCGTTCACCCAAAGAACGTCCTCTTCAAGTCCGGCGCCCGGATCGGGGACCGGCTCGTCCTGACCAAGGCGCTCGGCACGGGCCTCATTCTGACAGCCGCGAAACGCGACGTTGTGGCCGCCGACGACCTCGCCGCCGCCGTCCAGAGCATGCTCCTGCTCAACCGTCACGCATCCCACCTCGCGCGTGAAGCCGGCGCTCACGCCGTCACCGACGTCACCGGCTTCGCCATCGCCGGCCATGCTCTTGAGATCGCCGACGCCAGCGGCGTACAGGCAGTCGTCCGTTACCGAGACCTGCCGCTGCTTCCAGGCGCCCTGGCGTACGCGAAGGCCGGCATCGACTTCGGCGGCGTCAACCGCAACCGCAGTCAGCTGGGACCGCGCTGCACTCTGCCCGCGGGCCTTCCAGACGAGATCGAGCGGCTCTTGTTCGACCCTCAGACGTCCGGCGGGCTACTCATGGCCGTGAGTGTCGAGGTTGCCGGTCCACTGGTCTCGCGCCTCAGGAGGGATGGCCACGATGCCGCGATCATTGGTGAGGTCCGCTCCGGTTCCGGCCTGGTGGTCGAGTAGCCGGGCTAACGCCCCGAGCTCACTACGCGGAAGCCGACGCGCGCCCGCTCCGCTCCCTCGATGCGGGCAACGATGGCTAACGACCCCGCCTTCTGGAGCGTCAGGACGATCTCCGCGGCGATCTGGGCCCGCTGATCGGTCCCGGGCGGGATGCCGGCCGGGCGGCCGACCTCGACCTGGCCCTTGACGTTGGCCAGGCTCTCGCCGTCCTCCGTCACTACCTCAATCTCAACCTCGTGCTTTTCGTTGGTCTCGTTCCAGGGCACGCGGTAGGAGGCGGCAACCGCGCAGCGCTGTTGGACCGGGAAAGCGGAGCCGACAGTGAGCACGTCCCAGCCGCCACCCATGAGGTAAAGCTTGTTGCCGACGATCTGGGCGCTATCGGCGAGAATCAGCCACTCCAGGTCCACGGTTACATCGCCCGCAAGAGGCGGATGCGCTCTTCGATTGGCGGATGCGTGCTGAACAGGTTGTTGAGCAGGCTCGAGTGATCGGTCAGCGGGTTCACGAAGTAAAGGTGCTCCGTGGCCTTGGTCGCCGAGTCGAGCGGGTCGGTGTCACCCCGGATCTTTTCCAGGGCGCGTGCCAGGCCCTCCGGATAGCGCGTCAAGAGCGCCCCGGACGCGTCCGCCAGGTACTCGCGCTGGCGTGAGACCGCCATCGCGATCATGCGCGAGGCAATGGGCGCCAGGATGGCGGCGACGATCGCGGCAATCAAGAGGATGATTACGATGGCGCCCCCGCTCTTGCCCCTGTAGGAAATGCGCGAGCCGGCCCCGAACCGGGTCAGCCTCAATGCTAGGTCGGAGAGAAGCGCGACGATGCCGACGAGGACGACGACCGTCGTCATCACGAGCGTGTCGCGGTTGCCGATGTGCGACAGCTCATGGCCGAGCACGCCCTCGAGCTCCTGCTTGTCAAGCTTCTGCAGGAGGCCCCTCGTGATCGCGACCGAGCCGTGGTCGGGGTCACGGCCGGTCGTGAAGGCGTTCATCGCGCCGTCTTCGATCACGTAGACCTTCGGCATCGGCAGGCCCGCGCCGATGCACAAGTTCTCTATGGCCCGGTGTAGCTCCGGCTCTTCGTCTTGACTGACCTGGCGCGCGCCCCCGGCGGCGAGGGCGACGCTATCGCCGCCGTAGTAGCTGAACGCGACGAAAAGCAGGACGAAGACGATGATGAAGGGCGCCGCGCCAACGGGAAGGCCGGCTAGGTAACCAACGGCCGAGCAGGCGGCCGCGACCGTGATGAAGAAGCCGACGAGCAGGACGAACGTGCGCCGCTTGTTGGCCGCGATCCGGTCGTAGATGAGGACCGGTTGCTGGGCCTCCTGCACGCGGCCGCTCCAGGTCTAAGCGCGCCCTAGGCCGATGGCGCCGCCGGGGGAGCGGGCGGAGTTGCCGCCTGCGCCTGGGGCCCGAAGCTAACGTGGACGTCCTGGCGCGCTTCCTCCTCGGCCTCGAAGAACTCCTCCGGCTGGAAGCTGAACATGTTGGCGATGACCACGGAGGGAAATGTCGTCGTCTTCTCGTTGTAGGAGAGGACGTTGCGGTTGTAGAACTGGCGAGCGTAGGCGATCTTGTCTTCCGTGTCGGTTAGCTCGCTCTGAAGCTGCTGGAAGCTCTGGTTGGCCTTGAGGTCGGGGTAGGCCTCGGCGACGGCGAAGAGCGAGCGCAGGGTTTGAGTGAGCATGTTGTTCGCCTGCGCGGCCTCGCCGGGCGTGCCGGCGCGGTCGAGGGCGGCGCGGGCGCGCGTGACATTCTCCAGCGTCTCGCGCTCGTGCGAGGCATAACCGCGTACCGTCTCGACCAGGTTCGGGATCAGGCTCGACCGCCGCTTGAGCTGTACGTCGATACCGGACCAGGCTTCCCGGACCCTGAATCGCGCCCGTACGAGCCCGTTGTATGTCCCAATGATCGTGAACAGCAGCAGCGCCGCGACGGCAATGACCACGATGAGGACGATGATACCGGCGCTCATTCGGACGCTCCTTTCGCGAGGGGCCGGCGGCCCACTCCGATACGCATCTTAGCATTTTGGGGACAGCCGTCCGGCTCTGTTGCCCGCCGGCGTTGGCCGGCTCTAAGCTGGCTGCGATGGCACTCAAGAGCCGGCCGTTTCTCGAGAGCGCCGCGCGGGTCCTGGCCGAGCGAATTGAGAATCGGGCCCAAGTGCGCGTGCGGCCGTCTATGCTCCAGGTCTGGTTCGACGACCCGCGACAGCACTACGAGATCTGGCTGCGGCCGAATGCCGGTCTCATCGAGCTTGGTCTCCATTTCGAGGGAGTGCGCGAGGACAACCTGAGACGGATAGCCGCCGTTGCCGATGCTATGCCGCTGGTCCTCGGCGCCCTGGGGCCGGCGGTCGAGGTCGAGGAGTGGACTGAGAGCTGGACGCGAGTGCACGAGAGCGTGCCCCTGCTGCCCCTGGACGAGGCCTTCGCCCTGGAGCTGGGTAACCGGCTCGCGGCTTACGTCGAAGCGCTGGAGCCGATTGTGCGCCCCCTGGGGCCGATGCTCGCCGCCGAGCCGCGGGCAGCGGCTTCGCGGCGGCGGTGGGGCGCCGGCCGGTCCAGGGCGCGGCGCCCTCAAGCGACCTGACCGCGGCCCTGGCGCCGGCAGGCTTACTAGCCTAGGGTGAATCTGAGCTTACGTAGTCAGGAGAGGGCCAATCATGGGCGCGAATCGTCAACGGATGGCAAACGGATAAGCGGATAGCCGAGCACTTCCTCATCCGATTATCCGTTCTCATCCGTTGACGACCACCTCACCTCAAACAGCCGCACCGGCTCCTCGAAGCCCTTCATCTCCATCTCGCCGCGGTCGGCGAAGGCAAAGCCCTTGCCCGCCACGAGCTGGCGGACGACGTCGGTGACGAAGATCTCGCCGCCCGCCGCCTTCTCCTTCGTCCGCGACGCCAGGATGACCGAGGACCCGAAGAGGTCGTCGTCCTCGGCGATGGGCTCGCCGGCGTTGATGCCGACGCGGACGCGCAGGCGCTCGCCGGCGCAGTCCGAGGCCTCGAACGCGCGCTGGAGGGCGATGGCGCACTCGACCGCCCTCTGCGCCGACGGGAACGAGGCCATGAAGCTGTCGCCGATGGTCTTGACCTCGGTGCCGCCGTGCGCCTTCAAGGCCTCGCGGGAGATGCGCTCGTGCTCGCGCAGGACGTCGCGGCCCTTCGCGTCGCCGAGGCGCTGCATCATCGCGGTGTGGGCTTCGATGTCCGTAAAGAGGATGGTGCGGAGGCTGCCGGCGATGGTCGGCGTGGGCGCAGTGGGCGCGGCCTCGTCCCAGGGCCCGAGGAAAGCCTCGACCGCGTCTACATACTCGAGTGAGCGTGGGACCGGGCCTTCGACCATGTGGCCTCGTGGCAGCGAGGCCGTGAGCTGCCTCGCCATCCTTTTCGTGGCGTCGGGATAATTGGCCGGCACGACCACAAGCGTGGAGCAGGTCACGCGCGTGGCTCGGGCTGTGGTATCGATCTGCTCCACGGCGGTCATGAATTCTTCGAAGGATTCCGGCGTCCAGTGACGCCCGAGGTCTTCGAAAGTCTCGCGCGCCTCCTGAGTCCAGCCGTTATTCATGACAGCGAAAGCAATCCTGAATGCCTCCCAGTCGGTCCGCGCGAGGTGTGCGACCGGCGCCATGGCCGGTGACTGGCGAGGCCCAGCGCCGACGCCATAGCTACCGGAGAGGACGAGCTTGCGCACCTGCTCGCCGTGCCGAAATGCGAACTCGAGAGCGATGTGCGTGGGGCTGGCGCGGCCCAGGAGGTCGAACCGCGACAGTCCCGCCGCCGCGACGACAGCCTCTACGTCGGCGATGAAACTGTCGAGCGTGAAGGTGTGGGCCGTGGCGGAACTGCCGGCGCCGCGCCAGTCGAACATGACCATGGTCCGGTGCTCGGCGAGGGCCCGGTAAACGCTGCCAAGCCTCAGGCTTAAGAGCCGCGAGCCCACGCTCGAAGCGAGATAGTTGTCAAGAAGCAGCAGTGGCGGGCCGGTGCCTGCGACGGCGTAGGCGATCTCGGTGCTGTCGGCCGAAAGCGCGTAGCGGACGCGGGTGGCGTTCATGACGGCGCAATTGTAGCGCGACGTTGAGTGTCGATTGGTGGTATCGCCGCGACCGTGAGTGGAGTGCCTTCAGGCTTCGAGGCCGCGCGAGCGGGAATGCCGGGCTGTAGTCGACCGCTTGGTCGCGGGTGCCGCATGCGGCGAGTCCTCGCATGCGCTCGGAGTGACGGTCGCAGCGCCGTCGGAGCAACTGCGGGCGCCGGGGAGCTGGACCTTCAAGGCGATTCAGCGGTCCGCCGGTCGGCGGCGTCGAGCCGCTCGAGCGCGATTAACGCAGCGCCGAAAGCACCCGCCTCGTCCCCGAGCTCGGCCTCAACGATACGGGCGTCGCGATAGCTCTGGGGGAAGGCTTCGACCCTGGCGATCTCGCGCGCGGTATCCAGGTAGAGCGGACCCAGCTTCCGCAGGCTACCACCGAGCACGACGATTTCCGGATTGAAGATGTCGACCAGGTTTGTGAGACCGGCGCCCAGGTAGCGGCCGGCCGTGGTGATCGCCTGCTGGGCGCTGACATCGCCGGCCGCCGCCGCCCGGCCCAGGCTTTCGGCCGTCGGACGTTCGCCCTCGTCACGCGCGATCCTCGCGAGGATGCCACTCGGCTCCCTGACGACGATTTCCGCGGCGCGGTCGCGCAGAGCCCTGCCGGATGCGAGGGCTTCGAGGCAGCCGCGGCGGCCGCAACCGCAACGGGGCCCGTTCGGTTCGAGCTGCATGTGGCCGATCTCGCCAGCGGCTCCCGAGGCGCCGCGATAGAGGCGGCCGTCGAGAATGAGGCCGCCACCGATGCCGGTGCCCAGGATTACCAGGACCATGTGGCGCGAACCGCGACCGGCGCCAAGACGTTGCTCGGCGATCGCGGCGGCGTTGGCGTCGTTCTCGATCCAGGCAGGAAGATGCATACCCTGGCTCACGAGTTGGGCGAGGGGCACATCACTCCACCCGGGCAGATTGGGCGGCGAGGTCACTACGCCCCGTTCCGGGTCGCACGGCCCCGGGGTGGAGATGCCGATCGCCGCAAGCGCCCGGCCACGCGAGGCTACGCGCACGGAGGCCATGATTCGGGCCAGGACGGCTTCAGGCCCCTCGGCGGCGTCGGTCGCGCGGAGGTCGGAGCCGGCGATCTTCAGGTCCCGCCCGACCACCAGCGTCAATATTTTCGTACCGCCGAGGTCAACGCCGGCGATCAGCCCTGCGGCCATGGGGTGATTGTACCTTCCGGATGTCCCGCCAAGCCCGGTCGACGTTGACGCGGAAGCAACGCGGCGCGATAGGATATTCCGGCGCCGGGGTAAGTGCGTCGCCAATGGACCGCTAGAGATCCGGACAGCGATTGCGCTTTGCTCCGCGGCCCATAGAGATGACTGAGCTGGATGAGCTTCGCTCCGCGATTCAGGCGCTCGAAGAGCAACGAGCGGTCTTGGGCGAGCGCGCCTCGGCGGCCATCGACATCCTGCGCGAGCGTCTACGAGCCCTGGAGAGCGCGGCGGCGCCGGCGGAGACGGGCGAGTGGAAGCAGGTCACGGTCCTCTTTGCCGACCTGTCCGGCTTCACCGCCCTGAGCGAGGAAACCAACGCTGAGGAAGTGCGCAACTCCGTAAACGCCTGCTTCCAGCTTCTGGGCGAGATCGTCCGCCGCTACGGCGGCTACGTCGACAAGTTCATTGGGGACGAGATCATGGCCCTGTTTGGCGCTCCTGACGCGATCGAGGACCACGCTTCCCGCGCGCTCTATGCCGCCCTCGACATGCGGGAGGCGCTGGCGAAGTTCAGCCGCGAGAACCGCCGGCTGCGCGAACGGCCCCTGCTTCTGCACATCGGCGTCAATAGCGGCCTTATCGTTGCGGGAACAATCGGGATCGAGGGCAAGCGCGACTACACGGTCATGGGCGACGCCGTTAACGTCGCGGCGCGTCTCGTCGCCCGCGCCGAGCCGGGCACGATCCTCGTCGGCGCCGCCACGTATGCGCTCGGCGGCCACGATTTCGAGCTCGATCAACCGTCGCTGCTCGACCTGGAAGGCCATACGCCGGTCGAGGCAAGCCGTCTGCTGCGGGCTTACCACCGCGTTCCCCACCGGGGCGGGCCAAGAATGCGCACGGCGATGCTTGGGCGCGATTCCGAGCTGGCCGCGATGGAGCAGGCGTTGGAGGCCGCACTTGCTGCCGGCCGCGCGCAGGCCGTCCTCGTCGTCGGACCGGCCGGGATCGGAAAGTCCCGCCTGCAAACGGAGTTCCGTCGCCGGCTCGGAGAGGAGCATCCCCAGGTGCGGGTCTTCCAGGGCGCCGCCTATCCCCATACCGTTCTCAGCTCGTATTTCCCGATCGCCGACCTCCTGAGGAACTGGTTGGGCGCGGATGCGGCGGACTCGGCGGCCGAGATTCGGGCTCGACTTTCCGCCGGCCTGACACACCTTGGCATCACGAACTCGGGGGTCGAAGCGCCTCTGGCTTCGCTCCTGGCTGTCGAGGTTGAAGACGGCGCGTTCCAGCGGCTGTTGCCGGAGGAGAAAAGGGCGGCAACCTTCTCGGCGATTCAGGTCCTTGCGGAGCACCTGGCGGCGCTCGGCCCGATCATCTTTTCGCTCGAAGACGTCCACTGGGCGGATGACCTCTCCTTCGAGTTGCTCGAGCAGGCGGTGCGGGGCGCGCAGGGCCCGATCCTCTTCGTCGCCACGTCGCGATCGAGCACGGATCCCGCGGCGGAGGCGAGAAGGGTGGAGTCACGCCTGGGCGAGGCGGGCTACCGTCGCGTCGTTCTTTCCGAGCTGGACGAAGGGACCAGCGCCAGGCTGGTCGCCGCCCTGGCGCCGGGAATCGAGCGAGCGCCGCAGGTAGTTAAGGCGATCCTCGATCAGGGCCAGGGCAACCCGTTCTTTCTGGAAGCCATCACGATGTCGCTGCTGGAGCGCGGCATCCTCGTGGCGGACGCCGACGGCGTTCGCCCGCGGGCGCCCGAGGTGACGTTAGAGATCCCGGCAACGGTTTGGGACGTCCTCGCCGGGCGGATCGACCACCTTCCTGCGCGCGAAAAGCACATTCTTCAGACCGCGGCGGTCGTCGGCCGGCTGTTCTGGGAGGGTTTGGTTGGCGATCTGGCCCGGGCCAGCGCGAGCGATAGCCTGGATTTCCTGGCCCAGCGAGAGCTTGTCGATCTGCGCGGGCCCGCGCCCTTCTTTGAGGACTGGGAGTGGCAGTTCCGTCACGTGCTCTTACAAGAAGTCGCTTATGGTGGTCTGCTCCTCGAAACCAGGAAAGAGGCCCATGCCCGGGCCGGCCACTGGCTGGAGGAGCGGGCGGGCGACAGGCGCGGCGAGTATCTCGCTATCCTGGCCCGCCACTTCTCCCTGGGAGAGAGCTGGGAAGCCTCTGCCACTTACAGCGAGCTGGCCGGCGACCAGGCCGCGGAGCGCTTCGCCTACAGCGAGGCCCGGAGCTTCTATCTTCAGGCTCTAGCGGCCTTGAAGCACCTCGAGGGTGGGGAAGAAGTCCGCAGCCGCCAGATCGCCCTCACCCTCAAGCTCAGCGGGGCGTCCTTCTATACGCCCACCGAGGAGATATACGGCGCCATAACCGATGCGAGAGCCCTGGCAACGGCCGGGGAAGACCACGAAAGCGCGGTGCTCCTCATGGCCGCCGAAGCCTCATGGCAGTTCATGGCCGGTCAGGGCCCGGCCGCCGTCGAAACCGCCAGCCAGACCATAGCGAGGGCTACCGAGGCGAACCAAGAACGCCTTCTGTCGGTCCCCTTCAGCATCCTCGGGAAGGCGATGTTCCTGCTGGGCCAGTACGACCAGTGCGAGGGCGTTCTCAATCGCTCGCGCCTGCTGGCCGAGGGCCCCGTCTCCGACGCCCTCACGCGCTACCATCTGGTTCCGACGCTGGGTTATCTGGGCATGGTCTACGAGCTCAGGGGTGACGTGGAGCGAATGCGCGAGACGCAGGCGCAGTGCCTGCGTCTCGCGGAGCAGCGGCGCGACATTCGACAGACGGCGGCGGCCCACATCTACCGGGGGTCGATTGCCAGCGTTCACGGCAACGTGGCCGCGGCCAAGACACATCTTAGCCAGGCCGTCGCCCTGCTGGAGGAACGTGGCGACCGGGTCGCGCTCTTCGTCGCGCTCGGCCATCTCGGCTTCGCCTACGCGCAGGAAAATGATCTCGAATCGGCTAGATCGATGCTTGACCGCGCCCTGGGAATCGCCGCCGAGCTCGACTCCTTGATTTTCGTGCCGCAGCTGCGGGCCTTTAGAGCCGACGCCGACATCAGGGCCGGCCGGCTGGACGCGGCGTTGGAGCGGGCGAACGACGCGGTGCAGCTCGCGACCGCGACGAGGCAGAGGGAAGGCGAAGGGCAGGCGCGGCGGGTGCTCGCCTGGGCCCATTTCTACTCTGCGCCCGGGATGCCAGCGGAGGCCGAAAGCCAGATGCTAGCCGCGGTAGAGCTTGCGCGAGCATGCAACACGCCTATCATTGAGAGCCGGAGACTGTTCGAGCTGGCCGAGATTTACGACAGGGGTGGGCACAGCCGTGAGGCCGCTAGGGCGAGGCAGGAAGCCCGCACCCTGGCGGTGAAGCTTGGGGCGCACTGGCTTCCGGTCGCGCCACCCGTGCCGCTCAGCCCTCCCGCCTGATCCGCCGGTCTCGGCTGGGCCCTCCGTCTCTGTAATCGCCGAGGGAGGACCATGGTCCAGGTTTCGCTGCAGGCGGACTTCGAGTCGGACCGCGCGCACTATGACCTTTCCGACGACTTCTTTCGTTGCTGTCTCGACCCCAGCATGGCCTACTCCTGCGCCTATTTCGCCGGGGGCGACGAATCGCTCGCGGAAGCCCAGCGGGCGAAGATCGACCGCTCGCTCGGCGCCCTGGAGCTCAAACCGGGCGAGCGCCTGCTGGAAATAGGCTGCGGCTGGGGCGCGACCGCGCGCCGGGCGCGAGAACGATTCGGCGTCCAGGTTGTCGGGCTGACGCTGAGCCTGAACCACTCCGCGTACACGCGCGCCCTTCTGAGAGGGGACGCGGCCGTAGAGATCAGGGTTGAGGGTTGGGAAACCTACGAAGGGCAGTGTGACAAGATTATCGGACTCGGCTCCTTCGAGCAGGTCACCCGGCGGAAGTTCGCGGCTTTCTTCGCGAAGTGCCGCTCGCTCCTGCCGGAGGATGGCATGCTCTTCTTGCAGACGATTACCCTCGGTAAGCCGACGAAGTCGCTGGCCTTCGCGCGCCACACGCGTTTCATGGTGAACGACGTCTTTCCCAAATCCGAAATCCCGAATCCAGAGGAGCTTGTTCAACACGGCCGGCAGCAAGGCCTTGAGCTCGTCCGCATGGAGAGCCTCCGTCTTCACTACGCCCGGACGCTCGAAAGCTGGGCAGAAAACCTCGACCGGAACCGGGAGGCCGCGATTGCCGCCAAGAACGTCGAAACTTATGAGAAATTCATGCGCTACTTCACGGCCTCGGCGAAATACTTCCGGTCCGGTGAGGCCGACTGTCACGAGTTCTTGATGAAAGTCTTCTAACGCGGCCAGTCGTGGACGCCGTACTTCCTTCGGAAGCCGACCATCTCTGGGAAACTCTCATCGGTCGTTCGCGAGGCCGGAGCTTCAGGGACTGAATGCGCGGCCGAGGCCCGAATCAGGATAGGCGGGGGTGTTACGGGCGTGCCGCATTAATTGCCGGTACTGACTTACGCCAGTCCGCCGTCGCCGCCGTCGCGTAATCGCGGCTCTTCAGGCCCGCGGGGGCGTTGCGCCTAATACATCGGCGGGGCCGCGGCCCCTTCCCTCTCCGGGATGTCG